>NZ_KB890604.1:2500-46126 GCF_000373145.1 Thermus oshimai DSM 12092 | reverse complement strand
GGGATCCACGCTCGCTACCAGCTCCCCCTGGCTTATCGCAGGTAGCCACGTCCTTCATCGGCTCGGGTGCCAAGGCATCCACCGTGGGCCCTTAGCATCTTGACCCTCAAAGAGCTACCTCANCAGTAGCCCCTCGCTTACCTATCTCCACCCCAGCTTTCAAGATCCCCCGCCACCCCTCCGGGCAGCGCAAATAAAAACCTACCACCCACAAAACAAACTGTCAAGAGGGGTGTGGCATACTGGGGGCATGACCCTACTAGACCGGATCGGGCGGCTCATCCGGGCCAACCTGCACGACCTTCTCCGGCGGGCGGAGGATCCGGAGAAGATCATTGAGGAGGCCCTTAGGGAGATGAAGGAGGCCCTCAAGGAGGCCCGCCAGAGCGTGGCGGAGGCCATGGCCGAGGAGAAAAGGCTTCAAAGGGAGCGGGAAAGCCACCTGAAGGAGGCCGGGCTCTGGGAGGAGAAGGCCAAGGAGGCCCTGAGGGCGGGCCGGGAGGACCTCGCCCGGGAGGCCCTGAAGCGGAAGAAGCGGGCTTTGGACCTGGCCGAGGGGTTCCGGGTCCAGGAGGAGGAGCAACGGGCCTTGGTGGAGCGCCTCGTGACCCAGCTCAAGGCCCTCGAGGCCAAGATTGAGGAGGCGGAGGCCCGCAAGAAGCTCCTCATCGCCCGCAAGCGGGGCGTGGAGGCGGCCGAGGCCGTGCGGCGCATGGAGTCCCGCCTGGAAGGCCACCCGGCCCTGGAGGCCTTTGAGGAGATGGAGGCCCGCATCCTGGCCATGGAGGACCGGCACGAGGCCCTAAAGGAACTGGACGGGGCCGATCTGGAAAAAGAACTCTCCGCCTTGTCCGCGGACAAGGCGGTGGAGGAGGAGCTTAAGCGGCTGAAAGAGGAGCTCGGGCAGTAAAGCGGGCCCAGGCTAGAGCAGGTGGTACGCCTTGCCCAGCCAAAGCATCAGGGCCACGGTGGCCGCGGAGAGAACGATAAGGAGGAGCATGAAAAAGATAAAGCGCAGGTCAAAGGTCTCCCCTTCCGTGGTGAGGACCCGGGGGTTCAGGATGAGGTAAAAAAGCAAGGTCACCAAGGCCGCGCCCAGGGCAAAAAACGCGATGTACGCCATCTCTCCCTCCCTTCACCAGAGGCGCATGAGGGCCTCCAGGTTCGCCCTCAAGTTTACCAGCCCCACCCCGTAGGTGGGAACCCCCAGGGCCCACCCCACCGCCCCCCAGTAGGGGCCGGGCCCCTCCGGCAGGTCCACGGGGGGCTTCTCCGTACGCCACGGGGGGTAGAGCCGCCGTTCCTGGTATACGAGGCCCGTGGGGGCCTCCACCCGGAGGAGAAGGGGCTCCCCTTCCGCCTCCAAGGGCCGCCACCCCTCCTCCGTCTCCTTGCCCCCGGGAAAGGAAAGGCCCAGCCCCTCCCCGGGAAAGGCCAAAAGGAGGCGCTGGGGGCGGAACTGGACCAGGAGGTGGGCCAGGGGGGCCCCCGTGGGGCCCGAGAGGGGGCGGCCCTCCAGGGTGGGGGAAAGGGGGGAGGGGTCCAGGGCCAGGAGGATCCGGCCCCGGAAGGCGAGGCCATTTAGGGCCTGGAGCACGGGGAGGGCCTCCTGGTAGGGGGCGTGGAGGAGGACCGTCCCCCCGCCAAGGCCACCCTCCAGGTAGGCGAAGAGGGTGCCGAAGGGGTCCAACCCGGCCCGCACGTGCTCCGAGAGGGCCTCGAGGTCCACGTAAAGCCGCTCCAGAAGGGCCTCGGTCATGGCCTCATGGTATCCTAAGCCCGGTGCGCTACCTGGTCCTCGCCGACATCCACGGGAACTGGCCCGCCCTAGAGGCGGTGCTCCAGGCCGCCCCTCCCTTTGACCGGGTCCTCTTCCTGGGGGACGCGGTGGGCTACTACCCGGACGGGGACCGGGTGCTGGACTTCCTCCTGGAGGTGGGGGCGGAAGGCGTCTTGGGCAACCACGACGCCTGGCTTTTGGCTCTGGAGCAGCTGCCCGTGGAGGGGCCGGTGCTGGAGATCCTGGCCTGGCAGCGGAAAAGGCTTTCCCGCCGCCACCTGGACTACCTGGCCAGCTGGCCCTGGCAGAAGGAGGTGGAGGGGGCCCTTCTGGTGCACGGGAGCCCCTGCGACCCCTTCACCTACCTGGACGACCTGGCCCCCGCCCGGGAGGCCTTCGCCTGCACGGAGAAGGAGCTGGTCCTTCACGGCCACACCCACCTGGCGGGGGCCTTTTTGGCCCTGGAGGGGCCGAGGCTTTGGGTGCGCCACCAGGCCTTTCCCCAAGGGGGCGAGCTCCTCCTTTCCCCCAAGGTGCGGGCCCTGGTGAACCCGGGCTCCGTGGGTCAGCCCCGGGACGGGGTGCCGGGGGCGGCCTTTCTCCTTTGGGAAGGGCGTAAGTTGGAGTTTTTCCGGGTGGACTACCCTCTGAACCGGGTGGAGGCCCGGCTTTTGGAGGAGGGGTTTCCCCTATGGCTTCTGGAGCGGCTCAAGGTGGGACAATAATCGGCCACGAGGCCATCCTGGCCCTTCTCCCCAGGATCGAGGCCTCCACCCTCCTCTTCACCGGCCCCGAAGGGGTGGGGCGGCGCACCGTGGCCCGGTGGTACGCCCTGGGCCTGAACCTGGGCTTCCCGCCCCCACCCCTTTCGGAGCACCCCGACCTCCTGGAGATCGCCCCCAAGGGAAAGGCCCTGAGGGGAAAGGCCGAGCTCTCCTTGGAAGAGGTGGAACCCCTCTTCGCCTGGCTTTCCACCCACCCCCGGGCCCGGGCCAAGGTGGCCATCCTGGACGGCGCCCACCTCCTCACCCCTCCCGCGGCCAACGCCCTTTTGAAGCTCCTGGAGGAGCCCCCGGCCTACGCCCGCCTGATCCTCATCGCCCCCAGCCGGGACACCCTCCTCCCCACCCTGGCCAGCCGGGCGGTGGAGGTGGCCTTTTCCCCTGTGCCCGAGGAGAAGCTTAGGGCCCTCACGGAGGACCCGGAGCTTCTGGCCTACGCCAAGGGGGCCCCGGGGAGGCTTCTTGGGGCCCTTGCCGACCTCGAGGCCTTCCGGGCGCGGATGGAAACGGCCAGGGCCCTCCTCCAGGCGGGGCCCCTGGAACGGCTCCGCCTCCTCAAGGAGCTCCTGGAGGAGGCGGAAGGCTTCCAGGCCCTGCACACCCTCCTTAAGGACCCCGCCCACCTTTCCGCCCTCTTCCGGGCCCAGGAGGCCCTGGAGCGCTACGTGAGCCCGGACCTGGTCCTGGCCCGCCTCGCCTTAGACTTAGGGGTATGACCGTAGGCGTTCGCTTCCGCACCCCCACCCTCCGCTACTTCCGCTTCCAGGGGGAGCCGCCCCCGTTGGACAGCTTCGTGGTGGTGCGCACCCCCCGGGGCCTCGAGGTGGGCAAGGTGCGCACCCCCCCAAGGAAGGCCCCCGAGGCGGGGGAGGTGGTGCGCCTGGCCAGCAAGGAGGACCTGGACCGGGCGGCGCGGCTTAGGGCCAGGGGGGAGGAGATCCTCTTTTACCTCCGGGCCCGGCTCAAGGAGGAAGGGGTGAAGGCCAAGGTCCTGGGGTGCGACCTCACCCTGGACGGCCGCCACCTCCTGGTCCACTACGCCGCCAGCGAGCGGGTGAACCTGAGGCCCTTGGGGGCGGAGCTCGCCCGCACCTTCGGCCTTCGGGTGGAGTTCCAGGCGGAAGGCCCCCGGGAGGAGGCCGCCTACCTGGGCACCCTGGGGGCCTGCGGGATGGAGTCCTGCTGCTCCACCTGGCTCCAGGGCTTCGCCCCGGTGTCCATCCGCATGGCCCGGGACCAGCAGCTGCCCCTCTCCCCGGAGAAGATCTCCGGCCCCTGCGGCCGCCTCCTCTGCTGCTTGGCCTACGAGCACCCCGTGTACCAGGAGCTCCTGAAGGAGCTTCCCAAGCGGAACGCCCGGGCCTGCACCCGGGAAGGGATCTGCGGCAAGGTGCAGAAGGTGAACCCCTTAAAGGGCACGGTGGAGCTCCTTCTGGAGGAGGGGAAGGTGCTGGAGGTCCCCAAGGAGGAACTCCGGTGAGGTCTTACCGTCCGGCGGAGGGGGCCTTCCGGCCATGACCCAGGCGGAGGCCTTCGGAAAGAGGGTCCGCCGCCTGGCCCTGAACCGCCAGGGCACGGAGGCCCAGGTCTTCCTGGAGGAGGGCTTTTTGTACCTTAGGGCGGACGGCTTCGCCCGCTTCGCCCAAGGGGAGGGAGAGGAGGCCCTTGCGGGCTTCGCCCTCCTGAAGGGCGGGGTGGAGCTCCGCTTTCGGGACGGGAGCGCCCTCCAGCTTCGCTACCGCTTGGGCCGCCTTCAGGCTCACTTCTCGTAGGGTTTCCCCACCGCCCCAGGGGGGCGGCTCCGGCCCATGAACCCCGCCAGGACCAGGATGGTGACCACGTAGGGGAAGGCCTGGACCAAGACCGCGGGGAGGATGTCCGTCCCCTGGAGCTGGATGGCCAGGGCGCTGGCGAAGCCGAAAAGGAGGGTGGAGAAGAGGATGCCCACCGGGTGCCACTTGCCGAAGATCATGGCCGCCAGGGCGATGAAGCCCATCCCCGCGGACATGCCCCGCACGAACTGGTTGAGGAAGCCGATGGAGAGGTAAGCCCCCGCAAGCCCCGCCAAGACCCCCGAGAGGACCACGCCCAGGTAGCGCATGCGGTAAACGTTGACCCCCAAGGTGTCCGCGGCCTCCGGGTACTCCCCCACCGCCCTAAGGCGCAGGCCCCAAGGGGTCTTGAAGAGGACCCACCAGGCCAGGGGCACCAGGAGGAAGGCCAGGTAGACCAAAGGGGAAAGGGCGAACCCCTCGGGGCCCAGGAGGGGCAGGCGGCTTTGCACCTCCTTGGAGTTGGTGGCGTTGCCGTAAAAGTAGGTGAGGACCAGGCTAGGAGCCCCCAGGGCCAGGAGGTTGATGGCCGTGCCGCTCACGATCTGGTCCGCCCGGTAGCGGATGGAGACCACCGCGTGCACCCAGGCCACCAGCCCCCCCACCCCCATGGCCACCAGCACCCCCGCCCAGGGGAGCCAGGGGGCGGGGCCTAGGGAAGCCTCCATCCGCTCCACGAAGACCGCCGCGGAAAGGGCCCCGAAGAGGATGATGCCCTCCAGGGCGATGTTCACCACCCCGCTCCGCTCGGAGAACATCCCCCCCAAGGCGGTGAGGAGGAGGGGGGTGGTCTGGCGCAGGGTGGAGAGGAGGAGGGCCAGGAAGAAGGCCGCGTCCAGGCTCATCGCGCCCCCCCCTTCCCCGCCTCCTGGGCCCTAAGCTCCACCTCCGCCGCCCTTAAGGGATCGGTGAAGTAGCGGGGGAGGAACCCCCCAGCGGCGATGAAGAGGACGATGAGGGCCTGGAGCACGGCCACCAGCTCCCGGCTGATGCCGAGCTGGAGGTTCACCTGAAGCCCCCCGGTGAGGAGGACGCCGAAGAGCCAGGCGGAAAGCCCCACCCCCAGAGGGGTGTTCTGGCCCATGAGGGCCACGGCGATGCCGTCAAACCCCACGCTGTAGGGGAGGGACTGCTTGAGGCGGTACTCGTCAATCCCCCCGCCCAGGACATAGTGGGTGGCGGCCAGGCCCGCCAGGGCCCCAGAGAGGAAGAGGATGGCCACCATCTTGCGCCCGGAGGAAACCCCGGCGTACTCCGCCGCCTTGGGGGCAAGGCCTAACGCCCGAAGCTCATACCCCCCCACGCTCCGGAAGACGTAGAAGTGGAAGAAGAGGAGGGCGAGAAGGGCCAGGAGGAAGCTCCCGTTGAGCCGCACCGAGGTGAGCTCCCCCCCCAGGGCCACCTGGGGGCCTGGAAGAAGCCCCCCCAGGAGGTAGCCCAGGACCATCCCCAAAAGCCCCGCAAGGACGCGGTAGCCGAGGCCTTTCCGCACCAGGAAGTACCCCCCAAGGCCGAGGAGGAAGGCCAGGGGCAGGGCGAAGGAAAGCTCCCCCCCGGGGGCCAGAAGGTCCGTCCAGAGGGGGATGCGGGCCTCGGGGCGGATCTCGTAGCTCCTGGCCTCGTACCCCGGGTACTTGAAGGGCAGGTAGACGGGCTGGCCGAAGAAGCGGTACTCGTTGGTGGAGATGAGGAAGAGGAGGAGGCTTGCGGCCACGTAGTTCAGCATGATGGTGTTGATGACCTCGTGGGCCCCGAAGCGGGCCTTGAGCCAGCCGGGCAGGGCCCCCCAAAGCCCCCCGGCCAAAGCGGCGGCCAGGATGGCCAGGGGCAGGACCAGCCACCGGGGTCCGGGGAGGTAGACCCCCACCAGCATGGCGGCGATGGCCCCCAGGATGAGCTGCCCCGGGGCCCCGATGTTGAAAAGCCCGCCCCTAAACCCCAGGGCCACGGCCAGGCCGGTGAAGATAAGGGGGGTGGCCAAGAGGAGGCTTTGCAGGAAGCCCGGAAGGCTCACCAGGGGGCTGAAGAGGAGCTGGTAGGTGTAGGCGATGAGGTCCAGCTTGACCATGAGGGCCTCCCTGAGGCCCTTCGCCTCCCCAGGGCTCTCCTTGATGAGGGCCACGATGAGCCCCCCGAGAAGCACCGCAAGGAGCAGGGAGAAGAGGGGCACCACCGCCCCCCGGCGCCGCACCAGGAAGGCCAGCCCCCCGGGGGCCCGAAGCCGCCCCAGGAGGAGGAGGTAGAGGCTAAAGGCCAAGGTGGCGTAGGCGGCGAGGCCGAGGCTAAAGCGCCTTAAAGGGGGGGGTTCCCCCTGGGCCAGGGCGGGGGCGTTGGCCTGGCCCACGCTTCCGTAGAAGAGGAAGGCCAAAAGGAGGAAGAGCCCAAGCCCCATCCCCCCCAAGAGGTAAAGCCCCTTGGGCCCCGCCCGGAAGCCCAGGACCAGGGTGAGGAGGAGCCAGGCCAGGGCCAGGTAAAAGTAGGGGAGGAGCCAGGTGTCCCGGTAGCCCTGGGGGAGGCTACCTAGGGGGAGGTGGTGCCCAAAGGGGTTCAGGAGCACCCCCTCCCCGCCAAAGAGTCGGTGGGGCACGGCCCAAGGAGCCAGGTACCAGAGGAGAAGGGTAAGGAGCCCCCCCAAAAGGACCAGCGCCCCCACGCGGCGATCGGTCAACACGCCCACGATTCTACCCCATGCCCCCGGGGTAGACTTTAGGGGTGGCGTCCGAGGACAAGGCCCAGAGGGTGCGGCGGATGTTCTCCGAGATCGCGCCCCGCTACGACCTCCTAAACCGGCTCCTCTCCTTGGGGGTGGACCTCTCCTGGCGGAAGCGGGCGGTGGCCCTGGCCCTGGAGCGCCAGCCCCGGCGCATCCTGGACCTGGCCACGGGCACGGGGGACCTGGCCCTCCTCCTGAAAGCCCGGGCCCCGGAGGCCCAGGTGGTGGGGGCGGACTTCGCCCCGCCCATGCTGGCCCTGGCCCGGAAGAAGGCGGAGGCCCAGGGGCTCAAGGTGGAGTTCCTCGAGGCCGACGCCCTGGCCCTCCCCTTCCCCGAGGCCTCCTTTGACGCGGTCACCCTCGCCTTTGGCTTCCGCAACTTCGCGGACTACGAAAAGGCCCTCTCGGAGATCCACCGGGTCCTGACCCCCGGGGGAAGGCTCGTCCTCCTGGAGTTCCCCCCGCCCCCCAAGGGGGCCTTCGGCCTGGTCTACCGCCTTTACTTCGGCAAGCTCCTCCCCTTCATCGGGGGGGTGGTCTCGGGGAACTTCGGCGCCTACCGCTACCTGCCGGAGAGCGTGGAGGCCTTCCCGCCCCCTGAGGCCCTGAAGGCCCTCATGGAGGGGGTGGGGTTTGGGGTGCGCTACGAGCTCCTCACCTTCGGGGTGGCGGCCATTCACGTGGGGGACAAGGCTTAGCCCCAGGCCGCCCGCTCTAGCTCCTCGTCGGCGGGCACCCGCCCCTCCTTGAGGCTTTGCACCAGGAAAAGGCTCATGCGCCCCAGGGCGTCCCGCACCCGGCGCCACTCCTCTAGGGGCTTCCCCGAGGGGTCGGGGAAGGAGACGTGGCGCTTCAGGGTCTTCTCCGGATAGACGGGGCAGGCCTCCCTCGCCCCGTCGCACACCGTGAGGACCAGGCCGAAGTTCCAGGGGTCGGGCACCTCCAGGAGGGTCTTGGAGGTGTGGCCCGAAAGGTCGAGCCCCACCTCGGCCATGGCCCGCTTGGCCTCCTCCTTGACGAAGGTCTTCTCCGTGCCCGCGGAGTGGACCTCGAGGTCCACCCCGAGGAGGCGGGCGTGGTGCCGGAGCCAGGCCTCGGCCATCTGGCTGCGGGCGGAGTTGTGGGTGCAGAGGACGAGGAGGCGCATCCCCCTTTAAGCCTAAAGCCCCACCGTCAGGGGAGGGTCAGACCATCCGGGCCAGGGCCTCCACCTTCGCCTCCAGGACCCCCAGGGCCTTCCGCCAGAAGGCGGGGCTTTCCAGGTCAAAGCCGAAGCGGGCGGCGAGTTCTTTGGCGGGGTGCATCCCCGAAAGGGCCAGGAGCTCCTCGTAGCGCTCGGCGAAGGCCGGGTCCGCCTGGGCCTCGCCGTAGACCGCCAGGCCGAAGAGGAGGCCGAAGGTGTAGGGGTAGTTGTAGAAGTCCGAACCGTAGTAGTGCCCCTTCACCGCCCACATGTAGGGGTGGAAGGTGGCCAGGGCCTCCCCGTAGGCCTCCTTCTGGGCCTTGAGCATGAGCTCCTTAAGCTCCCTTGGGGATAGCTCCCGGGCCCGCCGCCTCTCAAAGACCCAAGACTCAAAGAGGAAGCGGCTGTAGATGTCCACCACCACCTGGGCCGCCCCCTGGAGGTAGGCGTCCAGGATGAGACGCCCCTCCCCGGGGTCCACCTCCTTGAGGGCGGCCTCCACCACCAGGGTCTCGTTCATGATGCTGGCGGTCTCCGCCAGGGTCATGGGGACCTCCCTTAGGCTGGCGGGCACCCGGGCGAGGGCAAAGTTGTGGTAGGCGTGGCCGAGCTCGTGGGCCAAGGTGGAGAGGGACTCAAAGCTCTCCTCGTAGTTGGCCAGGATGAGGCTTTTCCCCCCGCCCCTCGGCATGCAGTAGGCCCCGCCCACCTTCCCCCTTCGGGGGAGGAGGTCCATCCAGCGCTCCGCAAAAGCGAGCTCCGCCACGCGGGCGGCGTTCGGGAAACGGGCAAGCTTCTCCTTGAGGAAGCTTCGGGCCTCCTCCAGCGTCCAGCGCCGCCCCTCCCCCAGGGGGGCGAAGAGGTCCCACCAGTCCAGC
The DNA here is from genome assembly GCF_000373145.1 of Thermus oshimai DSM 12092. Lineage (NCBI taxonomy): Bacteria > Thermotogati > Deinococcota > Deinococci > Thermales > Thermaceae > Thermus > Thermus oshimai. The sequence continues at coordinate 36,958 of NZ_KB890604.1, read as the reverse complement.
CTTTCCTTCCCAAGCCCCTTGGCCTTCAGGGCGAAGTAGCGGCGGAAGAGGGGGAGGCCTTCCCTTACCGCCTCCAGCATGGCGGAAAGGGCCCGCCTCGTGATGCGGTTTGCAAGGAGGGTGGGCTCGAGGTCGTCCCGGAAGGCCCGGCGGCGGTTCAGCACCGAGGCCTCCCCCTTCACCCCGTTCATGGCAAAGGCCAGGGGGACCTCGTGCGCTGCCCAGGCCTTAAGCTCCGCCTCGTAGGCCTTCTTGCGCACCTCCTCCTCGGGGCGGAAGTAGAGGTTGCGCACCTTGGTGATGGGAAGCTCCTCCCCGTCCAGGAGGGCGGTGATCTGGCTGGTGAGGCTCTCGTGGAGCTTGGCCCAGGCCTCCCGGCCCGATAGGGCAAGCTCCGCGGCCAGAGTCTCCTCCCCCTCCGGCATGAGGTGGAGGGCCTGGAGGCGGGCCTCCTCCACCAGGATGCGGTAGGGGCCGGCCTCCTCGGGGTCCTCCAGGGCCAGGCGGCGGGTGAGGCGGGGCGCGAGGCGCTTCAGCTCCAGGAAGAGGATCTGGAACTCGGAGAGCTTGGCCGCGGCGGCCTCGTCCGCGGTGTCCGCGGTGAAGCGGGCGTAGAGGTAGGCCTGGAGGGGAAGGGCCTCCTCGTGGAGGCCGTCCAGGGCGGCCAAGACCTCAGGAAGGGGGGCCTCCTTCTCCAGGAGGTCCCTAAGGGCCCCAATCCGGCCCCTCAGGCCCTCCCAGGCCCGCTGGAACTCGGGGCTTTCCAGGCCGGGGAAGAGCGGGGTAAGGTCCCAGGTGGTTTCCATGGCCCCAGTATACTGACCCGGCGGTCAGGGGCGTGGGGGTGGTATAGTTTTGGCCCATGGAAGGTTTTCCGGTGGTGGTCCACGTGGACGTGCGCTTCCGCGACCTGGACCCTTTGGGCCATGTGAACAACGCCGTCCACCTCTCCTACATGGAGCTCGCCCGCATCCGCTACTTCCAGCGGATCTCCCCCGACTGGCTCCAGGAGGGCCACTTCGTGGTGGCCCGCATGGAGGTGGACTACCTCAAGCCCATCTACCTGGAGGACGAGGTGCGGGTGGGGGCCAAGGTGGTGGGGATCGGGCGCTCCAGCCTCAAGATGGAGCACCTCATCCTAGCGAACGGCGAGCCCGCCGCCCGGGGGCTTTCCGTCCTGGTCTGGCTGGACGAGGGGCGGCCCGCCCCTCTCCCTGAGGCGGTGCGGCGGCGGATCGGGGAGGTGGAGGGGCACCCCCTATAAACAAGCGCCCTTTAGCCCTTCAGGAAGCGCACGTAGCCTTCCAGGAGGAGGTAGGCCTCCCCCGAGGCCAGGACCTCGAGGGCGAGCCTAACCCCCTCCTCCAGGCCTCCCACCCGCCCCGCGGCGTAGAACCCCGCCCCCGCGGCCAGGGCCACCGCGTCCCGCAAGGGGCCCCTCTCTTCCCCTTTCAGGATCCGGCGGGCCAGCTCGGCGTTCGCCCCGGGGCCGCCCCCCTTCAGGGCCTCCAGGGGGGCCCGCCTGAGGCCCACCCCCTCGGGGGTGAGGGCGTAGGTCCTTCCCCCCACCTCCACCACCCGGTTCTCTCCCAAAACGAGCTCGTCCGCCCCCTCCCCGTGGACCACAAGCCCTTTCGCCCCAAGCCGTTCCAGGGCCTCGGCCATGGGGAAAAGCCAATGGGGGCTATAGACCCCGAGCACGTACCGGTCCGCCCCCGCGGGGTTGGTGAGGGGGCCCAGGAGGTTGAAGACCGTGCGGATGCCGAGTTCGGAGCGCACCGGGGCCACGTGGCGCATGGCGGGGTGGAAGGCCCGGGCGAAGAGGAAGCCGAAGCCCAGGGCCTCGATGGCCTCCCCCACCCGCTCCGGGGGGGCCTCGAGGTCCACCCCCAGGGCCTCCAGGAGGTCCGCGGAGCCCGCCTGGGAGCTCGCCGCCCGGTTCCCGTGCTTGGCCACCGCCACCCCCCCCGCCGCGGCCACCAGGGCCCCCAGGGTGGAGAGGTTGACCAGGCCCTTATGGTCCCCCCCCGTGCCCACGATGTCCAGAAGGGGCCTCCTTTCCACCCTAAGGGGCCTTGCCGCCTCGCGCATGGCCCGGGCCATGGCCGCGATCTCGTGGGGGCGCTCCCCCCTTAGGGCCAAGGCGGTGAGCACCCCCGCGGCCCGCACCGGGGAGACCTCCCCCCGCATGAGGGCCCCCATGAGCCCGTAGGCCTCCTCCTCCGTGAGCACCTCCCCCAAAAGCGCTTTCCTTATGGCCTCCATGGGTCCTCCAGGAAGTTCTTGAGGATGAGTTTACCCGCCTCCGTGAGGTAGCTTTCCGGGTGGAACTGCACCCCGTGCACCGGGTAGGCGCGGTGGCGGAGGCCCATCACCGTCCTGCCCCCGGCCTCCTCCACCCAGGCGTTCACCAAAAGCTCCTCGGGGAGGTTTCGCACCACCAGGGAGTGGTAGCGGGTGGCGGGGAAGGGGCTTTCCAGACCCCGGAAGACCCCGGTGCCGTCGTGGTGGATGGGGCTCACCTTGCCGTGCATGACGATGGGCGCGGGCACCACCTCCGCCCCGAAGGCCGCCCCGATGGCCTGGTGGCCCAGGCAGACCCCCAGGATGGGGTATCGGGGGGCGTAGCGCTTTATGAGGGGGACGGAAAGCCCGGCCTCGAGGGGGGTGCAGGGCCCGGGGCTGATGAGGATCCGGTCCGGGTTCAAGGCCTCCACCGCCTCCAGCTCAAAGCGGTCGTTCCGCCACACGATGGGCTCCGCCCCAAGCTCCCCCAGGTACTGGACCAGGTTGTAGGTGAAGCTGTCGTAGTTGTCCACCACCAAGACCCTCATAGCCCCTCCTCCGCAAGCTCCACCGCTCTCAGGAGGGCCCGCGCCTTGTTCAGGCACTCCTGGTACTCCCTCTCGGGCACGGAGTCCGCCACGATGCCCGCCCCGGCCTGCACGTGCATCCACCCCTTGGCGATCACGAAGGTGCGCAAGGTCAAGGCCATGTCCATGACCCCGTCGTAGGCCAGATAGCCGAAGCTTCCCCCGTAGGGCCCCCGGCGGTGGGGCTCCAGCTCCTCGATGATCTCCATGGCCCGGATCTTGGGGGCCCCGGAGACGGTGCCCATGGGGAGGACGCTGGAAAGGGCGTCCAGGGGGGTCTTCCCCTCGGCCAACACCCCCTCCACCGTGGACACCAGGTGCATCACGTGGGAGTAGTACTCCACGTGCAGGGGCTCCAGGACCCGCACCGTGCCGAAGGCGGCCACCCGGCCGATGTCGTTTCGGGAAAGGTCCAGGAGCATCAGGTGCTCCGCCCGCTCCTTTTCGTCCCGTAGGAGCTCCTCCGCAAGCCTTTGGTCCTCCTCCTCGTCCTTCCCCCTGGGCCTCGTCCCCGCGATGGGCCGGGTGACCACCCGGCGGCCGTCGGAGCGGAGGAGGCTTTCGGGGCTGGCGGAGACCAGGACCACCTCCCCCAGGTCCAAATAGCCCATGTAGGGGCTCGGGTTCACGCTCCTAAGGGCGCGGTAGAGGGCGAAGGGGTGGACGGTGAGGGGGGAGGAAAGCCTCAGGGAGAGGACCACCTGGAAGATGTCCCCGGCGTAGATGTAGCGGAGGGCCTTTTCCACGGCCTCGAGGTAGGCCTCCCGGGTGAGGTCCGCCCTAAACTCCGCCCGCCCCCCAGGCCGCATCCCCGGAACCCCAGGGAGGGGCCCCTTGAGCCGGGCCTCGGCCCAGGCGAGCCGCTCTTCCGCCTCCTCCCCGTCCTCCCCGGGGGCGATGAGGTGGAGGAGGCTTTTTAGGTGATCAAACACCGCCACCACCTCGGGCTCCACGAAGAGGAGGTCGGGCAGGCCCAGGTCGTCGGGCTTGAGGGCGGGCAGGCGCTCGTAGTAGCGGATGAGGTCGTAGGCCGCGTACCCCACCACCCCGCCAAAGAAGGGGGGAAGGTCAGGGGGGCGCTCCAGGGGGGCGTGCACCGCCTGGTAGAGGGCCCGCAAGGGGTCTTCCGCGGGCAGGGGCTTCCCGTTTACGGTGAAGACCCCGTCCTTAAGCCGGAAGGTGCGCCTGGCCCCCACCCCCACGATGGAGAAGCGGCTTTGCCGCCCCCTTTCCACAGACTCCAGGAGGAAGCTCACCGGGGCCTTCTCCGCAAGCTTCAGGTAGGCGGTGACGGGGGTCTCCAGGTCCGCCAGAAAGGTCCTGCGAAAGGGTTTGATCGCCATGCCACCCCCTAAAAAAGCCCCCCGGGGTGCACCCCGGGGGAACGCCCGCCTCCGCCCCGGGGCCTAGCCGGGCCACCACCAGGCGAAGACGGGAGCCATGGGCTTACCTTACCCCAACCCCCCCTCCCAGGTAAAGGGCCCGGGGCCCCTAAGGGGCCCCGGTAGGGAGGGAGTACACCGGTCTACTTGACCGGGGGACGGGACTTGAGCACCTCCTGCGGGGCGTAGGCCTTGGCCCGCTGGGCCTTCACCTCCTCCGGGGTGAAGGGCTTGGCCTTGGACTTGGCGAAGGCGGTGAGGATGTGGTTCAAGACCGCCGCCACCTCCGGGTCCTTGAGCTGGCGGAAGGGGGGCATGACCCCGTTGAAGGTCTTGCCCTCCACGGTGAGGGGGCCCTGGAGGCCGTAGAGCACCACCCGGATGAGGTACGCCCGCCCCCCCTGGGCCTGGACCACCTTGTCCAGGTGGGTAAGGGGCGGGAAGGCCCCGGGCAGGCCCTGCCCGTTCACCTGGTGGCAGCTTTGGCAGTTGGCGGAGTAGACCTTGGCCCCCTCGCTTTGGGCCAGGGCCAGGCCCAGGAAGGCCAAGAGCAGGAGGAACGTCCTCATGCTTTCATCTTACCCGTGTAGCGGGGCGGGGCCAGGGGCATTTGTCCTGGGGGTGTAGGCGCACCGGGGGTCGGCGGCCAGGTAGTCCCCGGTCTCGGCGAAGGCCCGGGCCCGGCTTCCCCCGCAGATCTCCTTGTACTCGCAAAAGCCGCACTTCCCCTTCAGGCGGGTCTTGTCGCGGAGGGCCAGGAAGAGGGGGCTTTGGCGGTAGATCTCCAGAAGGGGCCTCTCCCGGACGTTCCCTGCGGAAAGGGGCAGGAAGCCCGAGGGGTAGACCTCCCCCGTGGAGGAGACGAAGACGAAGCCCAGGCCGTCGGAGAGGTGCACCCCCCGGCCCGCCCCCACCAAGGCCCCGTCCTCTTCCCCCTCCTTGGCCCGCCTCTGGAGGACCACCCGGCGGAACATGGGGCCTTCCGTGGTGCGCACCTTAAAGGGGTAGCGGCGGGAGAGCTCGTAGAGGAGGTGCATGACCTCCTCGTACTCCTCGGGGGAGAGGCTTTGCAGAAGGGCCCCCCGGCCCACGGGGACCAGGAAGAAGACCTCCCAGGTGGCCACCCCTTTGGCCTTGAGGATCTCGGCGATCCCCGGAAGCTCCCCCACGGTGAGGCGGGAAACCGTGGTGTTCACCTGGGTCATGAGCCCCACCTCCCGGGCCCAGTCCAGGGCCTCGAGGGCCAGGGCGAAGGTCCCGGGCACGCCCCGGAAGCCGTCGTGGGTTTCGGGGCCCGCCCCGTCCAGGGAGATGGCCATCTGGTGCACCCCCAGCTCCTTGAAGCGGGCCACCACCTCCCGGGTGAGCCTCGGGGTCACCGCGGGGGTGATGCCCACCTTAAGCCCCAGCCGCTGGGCCTCCTCCAGGAGGAGGAAGAGGTCCGGCCGGGCCAGGGGGTCCCCCCCGGTGGGGAGGAGGATGGGCTTGGGGGTGTAGGTGGCGAGCTCCCTTAAAAGGGCCAGGCCCTCCTCCGTGGAGAGCTCCCCGGGCAGGGGATGGGGCTCGGCGGAGGCCCGGCAGTGGCGGCAGGCCAGGAGGCAGGCCCGGGTCATCTCCCAGGCCACCAGGAGGGGGAAGCGGTGGAGGTCGGGCTTCATGCCCCCAGGATGCCCCTAGGGGGGAGGGACGGGTGTCCCTCTGGCCCCAGGTCCCCCGCTTTAGCGGGCCAGGGTGAGGCGGTAGACCAGGCGCCGGGCCTCCTTGGGGCCCACGGTGACCTCCAGGCGGTAGCCCTCGGGGAGGAGGGTGGCCCCGGGGAAGTCCAGGCGGAAGGGCTGGGGGAAGACCTCAAAGAGGAGGAGGGTCACGGGGTAAGGGTAGGGGTTTTCCAGGAGGGTTTCCACCCGGTAGGAGCGCTCCTTTTCCCCCTGGGCCACCTCCTCCACCTGGCGGAGGAGGCGCGCCCCTAGGTCCCGGCCCAGGAAGACCTCGGCCACCTCCCCTTCCGGGGTGGCGGGGAGGAGGGCCTGGCCCAGGAAGAGGCCTTCCTCCACGGCCTCGAGGCGCCCCGGGGCCAGGGGGAAGGGGGCCCTAAAGCGGTAGCCCCGCTCCAAGGGGAGGACCCTGGCGGTCCCGAAGGGCCCCTGGTAGCGGAGGAGGCGGGTGGGCTTGAGGTCCGCCTGGAGGAAGGGGAACTCGGTGGTGCCCGTCAAGATCCGCCTTGGGGGAAGCTGGTAGCGGAAGAGGCCGAAGGGGCTTTCCCCAGGGCCTTCCGCCAGGGCCCGATAGGCCATGGCCTTTTCCAGGAGGGGGGCCTCCCCCGCCAGGAGGGTGAGCCGCCGGGCCTCCAGGGGCTCCCCCTCCAGCGTAAGCCGGGCCCAGGCGGTGAGAAGGCCCTCCTCCAGGGTGTAGAAGACCTCCCCCCGAAGCCCCAGGTAGAGGTAGCGGAGGGTGGCCTCCCCCTCCCCCCGGTAGCGGAAGAAGACGGCCCCCGGGCGGTACAGCCGCTCCATCTCCTCCACCCCAAGGAGGCGCAGGGAGCCGGGCACCGTCTTCTCCAGCCGTTCCCCCCCCAGGTAGACCCAGGCGGAAGGGGGAAGGGTAAGGGGCTCCTTGACCTCGGCGAAGCCCGGATACACGGTCACCTCCTGGGCCAGGGCGGCAAGGCCCAGGAGAAGGAGGGCCAGGACTTTTCTCATACCCCCAGTTTACGGGCGAGGGCCTCCACCTCTTCCCGCTTGAGGGGCCCCCCGTGGCCGGGGTAGACCCATTCCGCCCCCAGGTCCAGGATCCTGCGCACCGTCTTCCGGGCCAGGGCGTGGTCCTCGTTGATGAGGCGGGGAGGAAGCCCCCGGCCCCTCAGGGCGTCCCCCGCCAGGAGCACCCCTTCCCTAAAAAGCCCCACCTGGCCCAGGGTGTGGCCGGGCAGCTCCACCACCCGCCAGCCCAAGACCTCCACCCCCTCCTCCACGGGCCTCAGGGCCTCCCCGGGCAGGGGCGGGCCCAGGTTGGCGAGGAAGCCCCCAAGGAGGGGGATGGGGAGGGGCGGGCGGGGTTTTTTCCCCGTGAGGTAGGGCCACTCCCGGGGGTGGGCCAGGACGGGGAGGCGGAACCTCTCCCAAAGGGCCCTAGCCCCCCCGGCGTGGTCCAGGTGGTGGTGGGTGAGGAAGAGGAGGAGAGGGGGCTTTTGGAGGAGGGCGAGGAGCCGCCGGCGCTCCCAGGGAAGCCCCGCGTCCACCAGGAAGTAGCCCCCTTCCGCGGGGACGCGGTAGAGGTTGGCGGCGAAGGGGAGGCGCTCAGGCCCGCTCATGGACGGGGGCCACGCCCATCTCCCTAAGGGCCCTCCGGATCCCCTCGGCGTCGATCCCCGCCTGGCGGTGGAGGGAGGGGATGGCCCCGTGCTCAAAGAAGCGGTCGGGGAGGGCGAGGACGCGCACCTCCGGCTTCAGGCCCATCTCGTTTAGGGCCTCCAAGACCGCGCTCCCAAAGCCCCCCATCCCCTGGTGGTCCTCCACGGTGATGAGCTTGTAGCCCGCAAGCCAGGCCAGCATCTCCCGGTCCAAAGGCTTCAGGAAGCGGGCGTTGACCACGCCCACCCGGGGGTCCTCCCCGGCGGCCTCGAGGGCGTACCTCAGCGTCTTCCCGAAGGCCAAGAGGTAGACCTCCCGCCCCTCCTTCAAAACCTCCCACTTCCCCCAGGGGATCTCCGGCCAGACCCCCTCGGGGGCCCGCTCCACGTTGTCCCGGGGGTAGCGGATGGCCACCGGCCCCCCCACCTCCAGGGCCTTCTTCAGCATGGCCCTGAGCTCCAAGGCGTCCTTGGGGGCGGCGATCTGCAGGTTGGGCACCGTGCGCAGGAAGGCGATGTCAAAGACCCCGTGGTGGGTGGCCCCGTCCGCCCCCACGAGCCCCGCGCGGTCTATGGCGAAGACCACGGGCAGGTTCTCAATGGCCACGTCGTGGATCACCTGGTCGTAGGCCCTTTGGAGGAAGGTGGAGTAGATGGCCACGATGGGCCTCATCCCCTTAAGGGCCAGCCCCGCGGCGGTGGTCACCGCCACGTCCTCGCAGATCCCCACGTCCAGGTAGCGCTCGGGGTGCTCCGTGGAGTAGCGCACCAGCCCCGAGCCCTCCCGCATGGCGGGGGTGATGACGAAAAGCCGGGGCTCGAGGCGGGCGAGCTCCGTCACCGCGTCCCCGAAGGCCTGGCTCCAGGAGTAGCCCTTGGAGACCTTCTCCGGCTTCTTGGGGTCAAAGCCGGGGGGCCCGTGCCAGTAGATGGGGTCGGCCTCGGCCACCTTGTAGCCCTTCCCCTTCTGGGTGACCACGTGGAGGAGGGTGGGACCTTCCAGCTCCTTGAGGTGCTCCAGGATGTGGATGAGCCCCTTGAGGTCGTGCCCGTTCACCGGGCCCACGTAGCGGATGCCCCAGGCGTAGAAGGGGTTTTCCTGGTGGAGGAGGAGCTTGGCCGCCTCCTTGGCCCGGTCCACCAGGCCGAAGAGCCGGGGGGAGATGTGCTCCAGGACGTTTTTCCCCAGCTTCTCCATGTCCTGGACCCACTTCCTGATCTGGAGCTCCTTGAAGTAGCGGTTGAGGGCCCCCACGTTCTCGGAGATGCTCATCTCGTTGTCGTTCAGGATGATGAGCATCCTCTTCCCCAGCTCCCCGATCTTGTTCAGGGCCGCCAGGGCCATCCCCCCCGTAAGCGCCCCGTCCCCGATGACCGCCACCACGTGGTGGTCCTCCCCCAGGAGGTCCCGGGCGAGGGCCATGCCCAAGGCGTTGGCCAAGGAGGTGGAGGCGTGGCCCACGGTGATGGCGTCGTGGGGGGACTCGGAAACCTTGGTGAAGCCGGAAAGCCCCCCCTCCAGCCGGATGGTGTGGAAGCGGTCCTTGCGGCCCGTGACCAGCTTGTGGGCGTAGGCCTGGTGGCCCACGTCAAAGAGGATCTTGTCCTTGGGGGAGTGGAAGACCCGGTGGAGGGCCAGGATGAGCTCCACCGCCCCCAGGGAGCTCGCCAGGTGGCCGCCGTTTTGCGCCGTAACCCGGATGATCTCGCTCCGGATCTCCTCGGCGAGGACGAGAAGCTCCTCCAGGCTTAAGGCCTTCAGGTCCTCAGGGGAGTTCACCTTGTCCAGGATCATGCTCACCTCTAGCGGAAGTTGCGCTCCAGAAGAACCCGCCCCTCCCGGGTCCGCACCTCGCCCACCCCGGGGGCGAACCAGACCTCGTAGAGGGCCTCGCCCCGCTCATCCTTGAAGCTTTGGCGGATGCGAAAGACCCGGAAGGTCCCCGCGGGCACCCGCACCTCCCGGCTCTCCAGGACCTCCATGGTGTAGGAAAGCGCCCCGCTGGCCAAAGGCTCCCTTCCGGAAGGGGCGAGGAGCTCCACCTTTACCTCCGTCCTTCCCCCCCAGCGGTACCCCACCTGGAGGAGCCCTTCGGGGGGGTACTCCAGGAGGGGCGGGGTGAAGGTGACCCGGGCGGAGGGCTCCTGGAATCCCAAAAGCCTCACCCCCTCCTTCACCTGCCGGAAGTAGACCCGATCCTCCCCCCGGCCAAAGCTCCGGAAGCGCAGGGCCTCCTCCCCCCCCAGCACCCCGGGGCCCTCCACCCTTAGGCGGTAGGGCGGGGCGGAGAGGCTTTCCCCTTCAGGCAGGTAGACCCACTCCAGGCCGGTGAGGGCGGGGTAGAACCCCACGGGGCCCTCGAGGGTGGGCCCCGCCTCCCCCACCCGGGGGGCGCAGGCGGCGAGGACGAGGAGAAGGGGCATAAGGTACCGCTTCATGGTACGGAGTTTACCCCTTAAGGCCCGTAGCCCCCCCTACACTCCCCCGGCCCAGGGATCTCAGCGCCCCTCCGCCGCCAGGGCCTTCCTCTGGGCCTCCTCCAGGGCCCTTTTGGGATCCAGGCCCCCCTTGAGGCTCCGCTCCAGGGCCTCCTCCAGAAAGCCGTACCAGAGGACCATCTCCGGGTCCTGGCTCCAGGGCCGGCCCCACTCCGCCTGGGCGAAGACCGCTTTCCGCTCGGGGTCCTTCAAGAACTCCCCCAAGGCCCTTTCGGCCGAGCGGCGCAAGGGGAGGTACCAGGTGGTCTCCGCCCACTCCGCCTGGAGCTCGGGCTCCAGGAAGCTCCGCCAGAAGGCCACCGCCCCCTTGGCCTGCTCCGGGGAGGCCCCCTTGAGGACCACCAAGACCGCCCCGGAAAGGGGCACCGCCCCCGAGGGAAGGCGGGGCACCGGGGCCAGGCCCACGGCGAAGGGCAGGGAGGTCTGGCTCAGGACCACGGGCAAGGCGGTGCTGGGGCCTAGGCCCATGAAGGCCTTGGTGCGCAGGAAGTCCGCCACCGCGAACTGGGCCTCCGCCAGGTTGCGGGCCTGGGCGTGGCCTTTTTTCACCATGCGGTGGAGCATCTCCAAGGCCTCCACCACCTCCTTGGAGGTGAAGGCAGGGCGGCCATCCCTCACCAGGCTCCCCCCCAGGCTCATGACGATGGCGTTGAAGCTCCAGATGTCCGTGGAGACCACCAGGCCCTTGGCGGTGCGGCTGGTGAGGCGGGCCGCGGCCTCCTCCACCTCGGCCCAACTGGTGGGGGCCCTAAGCCCCCGGGCGCGGAAGGCGTCCTTGTTGTAGTAGAGCACGGGGACGGAAAGGCCCAAGGGAAGGCCAAAGGTCTTCCCCTTCACCTGGCCTGCCCGCAGGAACTCGGGGTAGAGGTCCTGGGGCAGGTCCTGGAGGTAGGGGTCCAGGGGAAGGGCCGCCCCCTCCTGGGCCAGGCGGGGGAGGAAGGAGAGCTCCGCCTGGAACATGGCCGGGGCCCCCCCCGAGCGGAGGGCGGAGAGGAGCTTCACCCCCGCCTCCCGGTAGTCCCCGAGGTAGCGGGCCTCGAGGCGGTAGGCCTTCTGGGCGGCGTGGAAGCGGTCTATGGCCTTGAGGAGGACCTTGTCCCCCGGGGGGCCCGCGGTGTGCCAGAAGGGGATGGCGGTCTGGGCCCACCCCAGGAGCAAAAAGGGAAGGAGGAAAAACGCCCTCATCCCCTAAAGCCTACCGGGGCCTCCATGAGAGCGCCTGAGGGGGAAAGCCCCACCTCCTTAAGGAAGGGGAGGGCTGCCCGGTAAAGCGCCGCCCGAACCTCCAGGAAGGCCCGCCGGGCCTCGAGGCCCGGGAAGCCCTCGGGGAGAAGGGCCTCGGGGAGGCCGGGGTCCAGGAAGAGGGCCTTGCGCATCTCGTGGACCAGGCGCGTGAGGAGGGCGAAGGCCCGTTCGGGGTCCTCCGGGGCCACCGGGAAGACCAGGGCGCGGTAAAACCGGGCCGCCTCCTCCAGGGGAAAGGCCTTCAACACCTCTTCCTTGGGGCTTAGGGGCTCCGCCCGGAAGAGGAGCCCTTTCACCCGGTAGAAGCCCAGGAGCTCGGAGGCCGCCCCCTCCTCCACCCCCGCCCCCAGGTAGACCCCGCTCTGGAGGAGGCCAAAGCCCAAAAGGGCCATCTCCCGCCGGAAGCGCTCCCTTTCCGCCCGCACCCTGGGGCCTTCGGGGAGGACCAGGAGAAAGCGCCCGTCCCAGGGGGCCGGGGCCCCGTAAAGCCTCTTCCGCACCTGCTCCACCTGCCAGTAGACCCGGTCGGAAAGGGCGTAGGCCGCGCTCCGGCCCGCACGCACGGGCTTCACCCAGCCCCGCTTGGCGCTCCGGGAAAGGGCCGCCCGCACCGCCGCCTCGGAAAAGCCCAGGGCGGCCATCATGCGCACCAGGGCCCGCACCGGGGCCTGGCGCTCGGGGTACACGTACTCCAGGAACAGGGTGAAGATGGTGGAGCGGGCACGCATCTTAGAACGCCGACTCCAGAAGCTTCTCCCGGTACTCCTTAAGGGCCCCCTCCAGGAAGGCGGAAAGGGGCATGCTCCCCAGGTTCCCCCGGTGGCGGCGGCGCACGCTCACCCCCCCCTCGGCCTTCTCCCGCTCCCCCACCACCAGCACGTAGGGCACCTTGGCCACCTCCGCGTCCCGGATCCGGGCCTGCATCCTTTCGGGCCTCAGGTCGGCCTCCGCGCGGAGGCCCGCGGCCTTGAGCCGCTCCACCACCTCCTTGGCGTAGTCCTCCTGCTTCTCGGAAACGGGGACCACCACCGCCTGCACCGGGGCAAGCCAAAGGGGGAAGTCCCCGGCGAAGTGCTCGATGAGGATGCCGATGAAGCGCTCCAGGGAGCCAAAAGGGGCCCGGTGGATCATCACGGGGCGGTGCTCGGCCCCGTCCCGGCCCACGTAGGTGAGGCCGAAGCGCTCGGGGAGGTTGTAGTCCACCTGGATGGTCCCAAGCTGCCACTCCCGCCCCAGGGCGTCCTTCACCACGAAGTCCAGCTTGGGGCCGTAGAAGGCCGCGTCCCCCTCCTCCACGGTGTAGTGGAGGCCCGCCTCCAGGGCGGCCTCCTCAATCTGCCGCTCCGCCAGGGACCATTTGGCCTCGTCCCCCACGTACTTATCGCTCTTCGGGTCCCGCACCCCGATGCGGGCCCGGTAGTCCTTAAGGCCCAGGGTGGAGAGGACCTTTAAGACCAGGTCCAAAACCCCCAAAAACTCCTCCTTCACCTGCTCGGGGGTGCAGAAGATGTGGGCGTCGTCTTGGGTGAAGCCCCGGACCCGGGTGAGGCCCAAAAGCTCCCCCGCCTTCTCGTAGCGGTAGACGGTGCCGAACTCCGCAAGCCTCAAGGGAAGCTCCCGGTAGGAGCGCCGCCTATAGGCGTAGATGCGGATGTGGTGGGGGCAGTTCATGGGCTTTAGGAGGTACTCCTCCTCCTCGCCCCGCTCCTTGAAGCTGATGGGGGGGAACTGGCTTTCCGCGTAGTAGGGGTAGTGGCCCGAGGTCTTGTAGAGCTCCAGGGAACCGATGTGGGGGGTGGTGACCAGCTGGTAGCCCCGGCGGATCTGCTCCTCCCGCATGAAGGCCATGAGCTCTTCCCGGATGACGTTCCCCTTGGGAAGCCAAAGCACGAGCCCCTTCCCCACCATGGGGTCTATGAGGAAAAGCTCCAGCTCCCGCCCGAGCCTCCTGTGGTCCCGCTTCTTGGCCTCCTCCAGCTGCCAGAGGTACTCCTTAAGCTCCTCCGCGGTGCGGAAGGCCACCCCGTAGACCCGCTGGAGCATGGGCCGCCGTTCGTCCCCCCGCCAGTAGGCCCCGGCCACGTGGGTGAGCCGAAAGTGGGGGGGGATGCGGCCGGTGGAGGGGACGTGGGGCCCCCGGCAGAGGTCGGTGAAGCCGAAGGCCTCGTCCCCCTGCTGGTAGAAGCTGATCTCCTCCCCTTCGGGCAGGTCCAGGATGAGCTCGGTCTTGTAGGGGTCCTTGCCCTGGTAGCGGGCGAGGGCCGCCTCCCGGGGGAGGACGAAGCGACGCAAGGGGAGGTCCCGCCTCAGGATCTCCCGCATCTTCTCCTCAATGGCCGGGAGGTCCTCGTCGGAGATGGGCTCGGGGGCCTCTATATCGTAGTAAAAGCCCTTCTCGATCACCGGCCCCACCCCCAGGCGGACCTGGTCGGGATCGTAGCCCTTTTCCCGGAAGAACTCCTTCACCGCCTGGGCCAGGACGTGGGCCAGGGTGTGGCGGAAGAGGTGCTGGTACTCGGGGTCCTTCTCCGTGAGGATGCGCACCGTGGCCCCCTCGGGGAGGGGCTTGAAGAGGTCGTAAAGCTCCCCGTCCACGATGGCCCCCACCGCCGCCCGGGCCAGGCCCGGCCCGATGCGCTCGGCCACATCCTTGGCGGTGGCCCCCTCGGGGACCTCGAGGGCCCGCCCATCGGGTAGGTAGACCGTCATGCCCTTCACTATATCCCTTCCCCCGGAGAGGCTTGACTTAGCCAAGCCCTTAGCCAGAAGATGGGGGGGTGAAGAAGGTCACCGTTCACCGGGCCAAAACCGAGCTCTCCCGTCTCCTACGCAAGGTGGCCCTGGGGGAGGAGGTGGTCCTCATGAGGGGGCGGGAGCCGGTGGCCCTCCTGGTCCCCTACCCGAAGGAGGGGCGGAAGCGCCTTTTCGGGCGGTACAAAGGCCAGATCCGCATCGGGGAAGACTTTGACGCCCCCCTGCCCGAAGAGATGGCGGAGGCCTTCGGCCTGTGAAGCTCCTCCTGGACACCCACGCCTTCCTCTACTTCCTCACCGGCGACCCCCGCCTCTCCCCTAAGGCCCGCCGGGCGGTGGAGGAAGGGGAAGAGGTCTACGTCAGCGCGGCCAGCGTGTGGGAGATGGCCATCAAGGCGAGCCTAGGCCGTTTGGACCTTCCCGAGGACCTCGAGGCCTTCCTGGCGGAAGTCTTTCGGAGCGAAGCCTTTTTGCCCCTCCCCGTCAGCCTGGTCCATGCGGCGGCGGTGCGCGCCCTGCCCTGGCACCACAAGGACCCCTTTGACCGCCTCCTGGTGGCCCAGGCCCGGGAGGAAGGGCTGGCCTTGGTGAGCAAGGACGCCATCCTGGACCGCTACGGGGTGGAGCGGATCTGGTAAGTACCCCGCCGAAGCAAAGGCTTCGGCGGGGGCCCCAGGCTTTCCTAGAGCCCTGGAGATTTTGCACCGCAAAGGCGCCTAGCCTTCCTGAGGAAGTCTCCGCCCCACCCAAAGGGCCAAGGCGTAAAAGGCAAAGGCCGCCAGGAAAAGCGCAGGAAAGCCCAAGAGGTCCACCAAGGCCCCGCCCAGCACGCTGGAAAAGGCGAAAAGCCCGGCCAGGGTGTTGGCCAGGCCGATGTAGGCGCTCCGCTCCCCCTTGGGGGCCAGGTTCAGGAGGTAGGTGGTGGTGGCGAGGCCAAGGGCGGCCAGGTAGGCCCCTTGGAGGAGGAAGACCACCCCGAAGAGGGAGGGGGGCAGGAGGAAGGGCAGAAGGGGCGTGGCCACAGCCAGGAAGGCCCCTGCCTGGAGCACCCCTTTAGACCCCCGCTCCGCCATCCGGGCCCAGAGGAGGTTGGAGAGGGTGAAGGAGAGGGCGTAGAGGGAAAGGTAAAGGCCAAGCTCCGCCCCCTGGCCCAGCCTCCGCACCGCAAAGACCGCGTAAAAGGGCTCCGCCATGCCCCCAAGGCCCAAAAGAAGGCGCACCCTCAGGTAGCGGCGGAAGGCCGGGTCCCGCCAGGGGGCCAGGAGGTCCACCTTTTGGGGCGGGGCCTCTTCCCTGGGCTCCTCCGTGAGCCCGAAGAGGTACCACCCCGCCCCGAAGGCCAAAGCCCCCAGGGCGAAAAGGAGGGCGTAAGGCAGGGGAAAGGGAAGGGGCAGGGCCAGGATGGCCCGCACCAAAAACCCCGCCAAAAAGGCCAGTAGCCCCCCCACCAGGTTGCGGGCGCTGAAGAGGGCGGCCCGCCTGGACATGGGCACGGTCTTGGCCACCACCTCCCAGAAGGGCAGGCTGGAAACCCCGGTGAAGAGGGCGTTGAGGAGGAGGCCCAGGAGAAACCCCAGGAAGAGGAGGTGGGGCCAGGGGCCAAGGAGAAAGGCGGAAAGGGCCATGAGGAGGACCCCAAGGAGCCTCAGGGCCGCCACCTTGCGGTAGAGGACGATCTTCCGGGGAAGCCGCGCCACCCAGGGGGCCAAGAAGGCCTGGGGCACCATCCCCCCCGCCTGGAGGAGGGCGGGGAGGAGGCCGATGAGGCTCGCGGGGGCCCCCAGCTTGGCGGCAAACCCGGCAAGGACGATGTTGGGGTTCAAAAAGGTGTCCCCCAGCCAGACCAGCCAGCCGTTCACCACCGCCAGGCGGTAGTTCCGCTCGCGGAGGTCTAAGATGGTGAGGATGGTGCTCCTGCCTTCCCTCGGGCCCTTCCACATCCTGCACCCACGCTACAACGCGGCCACGGTCCTGGCCATCCTCGAGGCCCAGGCCCCTTCCGCCCTCTACCTGGCCTCCCACAGCCCCGAGGGCCTCGAGGGGGGGGCCTGGCGGGAGGAGGACCCCCTCCTCTTCCACCTCCTCCCCTGGGCGGAGGAGCGGGGGATCCCCGTGGTGGCCCTGGACGGGGAGGCCCACCTCAAGGGGGAGGCGGAGGCCTTCCGCCAGGCCCTGGCCCAGCACCCCTTGGGGGCGCGCCACCTGGAGCGCATGGGGGCCTTTGATGAGGCCCTGCTCGCCCTCCTCCGGCGGCCCCTCACCCCCGAGGTCCTGGCGGACCGGGCCTTTTGGGAGGAAGTCCAAGGGGTATACCGGGGCTTCGCCGAGGCCTTCGGCGAAGGCCCGGCCACGGGCTTCCGCGCCCGCCGGATGGCCCGGGTGGCGGAGGCCTTAAAGGGGAAGGAAGGGGCGGTGGTGGCGGACTTCCTGGACTACCCCTTCCTTCTGAAAGCCCTCCCCGGGGCCACCTTCCCCCCCCACACCCCCACGGAGAAAGAGCGGGTGCGGGCCCTTTTGGACCGGGCCTGGCAGCTTAAGGAGGAGGACGACTGGGCGGCCCTCCTCCAGGGCCTCCTGGAGGTGGGCACCCCGGAGGCCCTTTTCCTCTCGGCCCAGATCTACCTGGCCGCGGGGCAGTGGGAGGACGCCTTGGCCCTTATGGAAGAGGTCTTCCGCATGGACTTCCAGCACCCGGGCTACCTTCCGGGCTACGTCCTGGCCCGCTTCGGGCAACTCCTGGACCTTTCGGGGCAACGGGAGCGGGCCCTCAGGGCCTACCGGGGGGTCCTGGCCCTCTCCTTCGCCCCGGAGGAGGCCCGGGCCATCGCCCTGGCGGGGCTCAGGACCCCCTTCCGCCTCTAAGCCCCGAGGGGGCTGAGCTTGGGCCCCTTCTCCAGGGCCCGGCGGCCCACCACCTTTAGGGCCAGGGGGTGGATCTCGGCGCGGTAACGCTCGGCCTCGGGGAGAAGCTCCCCGTCCGCATGGGCGGGGACGGGGGCGGCAAAGTGGGCCTCCAAAACCCGCCCCGAGAAGGCGCGCACCTCCTTATGCCCCAGGTGCCGGCCAAGGAGGAGCCGCGGCAGGATGAGGACCACCCCCAGCCGGGAAAACCGCCCCGCCAGCACCACGGCAAGCCGCCCGTCCCGGGGATCGGCCATGGGGGCGATGGGGATGCCGCCCCCGTAGGCGGGGCCGTTCATGGCGGCGAGGAGAAGGAGAGGCCCCCTGTAGACCTCCTCTCCGTCCAGAAAAACCCGCCCCTCGGGCAGGCGGAGGTCCTTCAGGACGGCGAAGAGGGCGTAGAGGTAGCGGGGCATGCCCCGGAGGAAGGGGGGGGCAGAAAGGGCCTTCTTGGCCACCAGGGCGTCAAACCCCAGGCCCAGGGAGGCCCCAAAGGGCTCCCCGTTCACCACGCCCAGGTCCACCGCCTCCTCCGGGGCGAAGAGGGCGTGCTCCAGGGCCAGGGGCCAGGGGAGGCCCTTTAGGCCCAGCATGCGGGCGAAATCGTTCCCGCTTCCGATGGGCACCACCCCCAGGGTCTTGTCCGTGCCCGCAAGGCCCTTTAGGACCTCGTGCACCGTCCCGTCCCCCCCCACGGCCACCACCCGGGCCCCAGGGGGGGCCTTCCCCGCAAGCTCCGCCGCGTGGCCCGGCCCTTCGGTGAGGAAGGCCTTGGCGCCCTTGTCCCGGGCGGCCTTCAGGATGGCCCCGGAAAGCCGCCCCACCTTCCCCCGGCCCGCCGCCGGGTTGACGATGACCCACCTTTCCACCCCTGTATTTTAGGGGCATGGGCCTCCTCGCCCACTTCCTGCAAGGCCCCCACCCCAAGACCACCCTCCTCCTCACCCGTGCGGGGCCGGTGGAAAACCCCCACCACCTCCTCTACAGCCACCCCGGCCTGCCCCTGGCGGAGGAGGGGCGGAGGGCCCTCCTCGCCCTCCTTCCCCTCCTCGCCCCCTACCCCCTGGCCCACCTCTACGCGGCGGACAGCCTTGCCGAAAAGGAGGCGGCGGCGCTCCTCTCCCAGGCCCTGGGCCTTCCCCACACCCTCCTCCCCGGGCTTCGGGAACGGGCCTGGGGGGCCTGGGAGGGCCTGAGCTTCGCCGAGGTGGAGGCCCGCTTTCCCGAGGAGGTGCAAAGCTGGCTTCGGGACGAGGCGGGCTTCGCGCCCCCTGGGGGCGAAAGCCTCCTTGCGGCTTGGGAGCGGGGGAAAAAGGCGGTGAAGGGCCTCTTGGAGAGGCACCGGGGGCAGGCCGTTCTCCTCATCGGGAACTGCACCCTAAACCGCGCCGCCCTAAGCCTGGCCCTGCCCCTTCCCCCGGAGGAGGGCTTGCGGGTGGAGCAGGACTACGCCCGGCTTACGGTGGTGGACTTCTACGGGGAAGAGGGGGTGGTGAAGGCCCTGAACCTCGGGCCCCTCCCGAAGGAGTAAACTGGGGGCATGATCCGGCCCGTCACCCGGCAGGACCTCCCGGGCCTCTTGGACCTCCTCCGCCACCTGGACGGGGAGGGGGGCCCCAGGGTGCTGGCCCCGGAGGCCCGGGACCTCGAGGGCCTGGCGGAGGAGCTGGAAGACGGCCTGGTCCTCCACCGGGAAAAGGTGGAGGGGTACGTGGGCCTCTACCCCTTCTGGGACGGGGCGGCCCTGGAAGGCCCCCTGGCCTACCGGGCGGAAGACCTCCTCCCCCTCCTCCAGGCGGCGGAGGAGCGGGCCAAGGCCCTTCGGGCCGAACGGCTTTACGCCTTTCCCCAAGCGGAAAACCACCCCTTGAGGAAGGCTTTGGAGGAGGCGGGGTTTTCTCTCCTCCACCTCACCTACTTCTACGTGAAGGCCCCGGAGGGCCTGGACTACCCGCCCCCCAAGGGGGTGGCCATCCGGAAGGGCTTCCCTGGGCCTGGAGTCTACCGGGAGCTCTACCGGGAAAGCGAGGAGGGCTGGGCCCTAAGGCTCCGCTGGACGGACGAGGAGCTCCGGGAGCACTTCCAGGACCCGGGCGTCCACCTCCTGGTGGCCTACCAGGGGGAAACCCCGGTGGGGATGGCGGAGGTGGAGGTGGAGGGGGACGAGGCCAGCGTGGCCTACATCGGGGTGGTGCCCCGGGCCCGGGGGCAGGGGATCGGGCGGGCCCTCCTCTCGGAGGCCGCCAAGCTGGCCCGGAAGAAGGGGGCGAGGCTTTTAAGGGTTCGGGCCCACGACCACGAGAAGGAGGCCCGGGAGCTTTACGAAAGGCTGGGCTTCCGCCTAGAAGAGGCGGTGGCCACCTACGCCAAGGAGCTTAGGGCCAGCCGGTAGGTGGCGGCGTGGGCCTCCACGGTGAGGCGGGGGTCGCGGTTGTACCCGCCCCCCATGACCACCACCAACGCCGCCCCCACCTCCTTCACGAAGCGATAGACCCGGAGGTCCCTTTGGGCCACGCCTTCCAGGGTTAAGGAAAGCCGCCCAAACCGATCCCCCTTCAGGACATCCACCCCCGCGTTGTAGAAGACCAGGGCCGGGCGGAAGGCCCCCGCCTTCTCCAACGCCTCCTCCAGGGCCCGGAGGTAGGCCCCGTCCCCCACCCCGTCGGGCAGGCCCACGTCCAGGTCGCTCCGCTCCTTCTTCAGGGGGTAGTTCCGCTCCCCGTGGAGGGAGAGGGTGTAGACCGTGGGGTCCTGCCCGAAGAAGACCGCGGTGCCGTTCCCCTGGTGGGCGTCCAGGTCCAGGACCAGAACCCGCCCCGAGAAGCCCCGCCGCCTGAGCCAGGCCACGGCCACGGCCACGTCGTTGAAGAGGCTGTACCCCTCCGCCCGGTCGGGGAAGGCGTGGTGGGTGCCCCCCGCCAGGTTCAGGCCGAGGCCTTCCTCGATGGCGTCCAGGGCGGCCATCAGGGTCCCCCCGGCGGCGTGGAGGGCCCGGCGGAGGAAGGCCGGGGTGAAGGGGAGGCCCAGGCGGAGGCTCTCCTCGCGGGAAAGCCCCTCCCGGAAGACCCGTTCCAGGTACAGGGGGTCGTGGGCCAGGAAGAGGGCCTCCTTGGGCACCTGGGGGGCGGGCTCTATGGGGAGAAGCCCCTTTAGGGCCTCCGCCACCCCCCGGTACTTGTAGAGGGGAAAGGGGTGGCCCTCGGGTAGGTCCAGGGGGAGGTGGTAGGTGGTGTAGGCCTTCACGCCCCCATCATGCCTGGGTAGACTGGGGCAAAACCGTGCGCCTCCTCCTCCTTTCCGACCAAGTCCACCCCCACCTCCACACCCCCCGCTTCCCCCAAAACCTCCCCCCCTTGGACCTGGTGCTGGCCGCGGGGGACCTCCCCGGGGAGTACCTGGAGTACCTGGCCAGCAAGGTGGCGGTGCCCGTCCTCTACGTCTTCGGCAACCACGGGGAGGAGTGGGTGGGGGAAGGGGAAGGGCGGAGGCGGCCCGGGGGGGTGGTCCTCCTCCACGGGCGGCTTTTCGTCCACCGGGGGCTTTGGATCTACGGCATCGGGGGCGTGCCCCGGTACCGGGAGGGGGAGGGCCAGCTCTCGGAAGGGGAGCTCCTCCGCCTGGTCCTGAAGCCCTTTCCCCTCCTCTTCCCAAGGAGGCTCAAAAGGGGCCACGGGGTGGACCTCCTCCTCACCCACGCCCCGCCCCCAGGGCCGAGCGCAGGGGAAGACTTCGCCCACCGGGGAAGCCCCGCCCTAGGGCTTTTCCACCGCCTCTACCGCCCGAGGGTCCACGTCCACGGCCACGTTCCCCTCCTGGGGGCCAACCCCAAGCGGCGCCACCGCACCCCCTTAGGGGTGGAGGTGGTGAACGCCCAGGGCTACGCCCTTCTGGAGCTCAGCTGGCGGTAGGCCTCGTAGGCCGCCACCCCCACGGCCACCGCCAGGTTCAGGGAGCGCACGGGGCCCGGCATGGGGATCTGGAGGGAGGGAAAGGCGTCCAGGATCTCCTGGGGAAGCCCCCGGGTCTCGGGGCCGAAGAGGAGGTAGTCCCCCTCGCGAAACTCGGCCTCGTAAAGGTCCTTTTCTCCCCGGGCGCTGAAGGCCAGAACCCGGGCCCCCGTGGGCAAGCTTCCCAGGAAGGCCTCCCAGGTGTCGTGGACGAAAAGCCGCACGTGGGGCCAGTAGTCCAGCCCCGCCCGCCGAAGCCTAGGGTCCCCCAGGCGGAAGCCCAGGGGGCGGATGAGGTGGAGGGGAACGCCCAAGGCGGCCGCGGTGCGGGCCACGTTGCCCGTGTTCTGGGGGATCTCGGGCTGGTAGAGGACGAGGTGGAGCATCAGGCCCTCCGGTAGCGCGTGCCCGGCCCCCGGCCCTCCCTCAGCACCCTCCCCTCCCCCATGAGGCGGCGGAGGAGGGCCAGGACCTCCTTCGGGGAAAGGCCCAGGAGGGCTTCTAGCTCCCGCCGGGTGCGGGGAGCCCCCAAGGCGGCGAGGAGGCGCTGGGCCAAGGGGTCCTGGCCCTGGAGGCGGTACCGCCCCCCCTCTTTAAGGAGAAGCCCCATGCGCTCCAAGCGGTGGAGGACCCGCCGGGCGCTTTCCGGGGGGAGCTGGAGGGCCCGGGCGAGCTCCTCTAGGCCTGCCCTCCCCACCCGCCTCAGGTGGCCCAGGACGATGAGGTGGTCCAGGCTGAAGGCCCCGTGGCGCTCCTGGGCCTCCGCCAGGCCCCGCACGAAGGCCTCGTCCAGCTCGGGGTTGTAGAGGACCAGGGTGAGGGCCTCGGGGAAAAGGCGGTACTCCGGGGGCTCCTTGCCGTACTTGAGGAGGAGGCGGTACATCTTGTCCACCCCGCTCCCCGCCCGCTCCACGTAGCCCAGGCGGTAAAGGGCCTCCGCCAGGCGGGGGTTCCGCCTTTTCGGGGGGTGGCGGAGGACGTTTTCCGGGGTGATCCCGGGGGGGAAGCCCCCGGGGTTGGAGACCTCGAGGCGGTCGGGATGGTGGTGGACCTGGATGGCGTCCAGGCTCTGCCAGTCCCGGTGGACCAGGGCGTTCAAGAGGGCCTCCCGGTAGACCTCCTGGTCAAAATCCCAGACCTCTATCCGGAAAAGCCCCACGGTGAGGTAGCGCACCCGGTTTCGGGCCTGGATGAGGTCCCTCAGGCGCTCCAATAGGGCGGGGATGGGCCTTAGAAGGTCTTCGCGGAAGGCGTAGCCCTCCTCGTCCTGGTGGAAGTAGTAGCTCACCTCCGCCTGGGGCAAAAGCCTCCTTAGGGCAAGGGGCGTGCCCGCCAGGAGAAGGCCCGCCACCGTGGGCCTTTCCTCCCCCTCCACCCGCTCTATGAGGCCCAAGGCGAAGAGGAGCTCCAGGTCGGGCAGGGCCGCGAGGGCGCTTCCCCTTTCCTCCAGGATGCGCCGTAGGCGCAGGACCTCCAGGGGGTCCAGGTCGGAGAGGCTCGCCGCGGGGAGCACCTGGGCGGTGAAGTCGGGCTCGGGGCGGGCCTCCCCCAGCTTGAGCTCGGTAAGCCGGGCCCCGTCCCAAAAGGGCACCCGCCCGGGGCCCAAGGCGATGGCCGCCGGGGCCTTGGGCACGTGGAGGGCCAGAACCCGCCCCTCCGGGCCCTCCAGGACCTCCACGTAGGGCAGAAGAAGCCCCTGGGTGAGCTGGAAAAGGGCGTGGGTGATCTGCAAGGGGTGGATCTCCGCCGCCCCCAGGACCCGCCCTTCGGGGCTCACCCCCAGGAAAAGGGTCCCCCCCTTGTGGTTGGCCAGGCCCACCGCGTAGCGGGCCAGCTCGTCCGGGGAAAGGTCTTGGGGCAGGAAGAGGGTGCGCTCGTCCTGCCCGGCCTTCAGGCGCTCCAGAAGCTCCGCCCACGTCACGGGCTCCAGTTTACGGGCACGAGCGGCCTGATGGTTTTGCAGTTTGTACATTTTTAGAGTGACAAAAAGCACATTTAGGGGATATATTTGGCTTTTGGTTGGGATAGTATAGGCAACTTGTAAAGCTAAAGCTTGACAAGTTGCCTATACTGATCTACCCTCAACCCTAAGGGGGTGACCATGGGAAGAAAAGCCGTCCTAACCCTTACGGCCCTAAGCGGCCTGGGCTTGGCCCAGGAGTTAAGCGGCGCGGACACGGCCTGGATGCTGGTCTCCACCGCCCTCGTCCTCCTCATGACCCCGGCCCTGGCCTTCTTCTACGGGGGTCTGGTGCGGAGCAAGAACGCCCTGAACACCATGCTCATGAGCTTCGCCGCCCTGGCCTTCGTGGGGGTGGGCTGGGCTCTTCTGGGCTACACCCTGGCCTTCGGCGAGGGGGGGCCCTGGCTTGGGGGATTGGGCCACGCCCTCCTCCAGGGGGTGGGCCTCGAGGCCAAGGGCACCATCCCCCACCTCCTCTTCCTGGCCTTCCAGGGGACCTTCGCCATCATCACCGCGGCCTTGGTCTCGGGGGCCATCGTGGAGAGGATGCGCTTCCCCGCCTACCTGGCCTTCCTCACCCTGTGGGGGCTTCTGGTCTACGCCCCCCTGGCCCACTGGGTCTGGGGCGGGGGGTTCTTGGGCCAGCTGGGGGCCTTGGACTTCGCCGGGGGCACGGTGGTCCACATCAACGCGGGGGTGGCGGGGCTGGTGGCCGCCTTGGTTCTCGGACCCAGGAAGGACTACGGCCGCCAGGCCATCCTGCCCCACAGCGTTCCCCTCACCCTCTTAGGGGCGGCCCTCCTCTGGTTCGGCTGGTTCGGCTTCAACGGGGGAAGCGCCCTGGGGGCAAATGGGATCGCCGCCCTGGCCTTCGCCAACACCTTCCTCGCCCCCATGGCCACCCTGGTGGTCTGGCTCCTCCTGGACCTCTTCCGCACGGGCAAGGCCACCGCGGTGGGGGCGGCCACGGCCATCGTGGTGGGGCTGGTGGCCATCACCCCGGCCGCGGGGTTCGTCTCCCCCTTTTCCGCCCTGGCCTTAGGGGCCCTTTCCGCCTTCCCCAGCTACTTCGCCCTCCTCCTCAGGGCCCGGACCCGGCTGGACGACAGCCTGGACGTCTTCGCCGCACACGGGGTGGGGGGGATCGCCGGGGCCCTCCTCACCGGGCTTTTGGCGGAGAAGGCCTGGAGCGGAGCGGCGGACGGCCTCCTTTTCGGAAACCCCGCCCAGTTCGGCGTGCAGGCCCTAGCGGTAGGGGTAGCGGTGCTCTACAGCGCCCTGGGGACCTTCCTCCTCCTCAAGCTGGTGGGCCTCTTTACCCCCCTTCGGGCGGGCCCCAAGGAGGAGGGGTTGGGCCTGGACGTGACCCAGCACGGGGAGGAGGCCTACGCCTCCGGGGAGGGGGCCATCCTGGTCCTCCCCGAGGCCGCGCCCCCGGTCTTGAAGCCCCAAGGAGGTGAGGCATGAAGCTCATCGTGGCCATCGTCCGCCCCGAGAAGCTGGGGGAGGTTTTGGAGGCCCTCTTCAAGGCCGAGGTCCGGGGGCTCACCCTAAGCCGGGTCCAGGGCCACGGCGGGGAAACGGAAAAGGTGGAGACCTACCGGGGCACCACGGTGAAGATGGAGCTTCACGAGAAGGTGCGCCTGGAGATCGGGGTCTCCGAGCCCTTCGTGAAGCCCACGGTGGAGGCCATCCTCAAGGCGGCCCGCACCGGGGAGGTGGGGGACGGAAAGGTCTTCGTCCTCCCCGTGGAGAAGGTCTACCGCATCCGCACCGGGGAGGAGGACGAGGCCGCGGTGACCCCGGTACAATAGGGGTGTGACGGCCAGGCAGCGGGCCATCCTGAACCTCCTGGTGGAGGCCTACATCCAGACGGGCGCCCCCGTGCCCTCGGCCAAGGTGGCCGAGGGGCTCGGGCTTTCCCCCGCCCTGGCCCGCTACGAGCTCATCGCCCTGGAGGAGATGGGCTACCTCACCAAGCCCCACACCTCCGCGGGCCGGGTGCCCACCCGCCAGGGCTTCCGGCAATACAGCCTCTCCCTCCTCCCCCCTAAAGGCCTGCCCCCCTCGGTCCAGGAGCGGGTGGAGCGGGCCCTAGAGGGGGCCCGGGAGCCCGAGGCCTTTTTGGTGAAGGTAGCCGCGGGGCTTTCCGGCTACCCCGCCCTCCTCCGCCTAAGGCCGAGGAGAAGGCCCCGCCTCCTCCAGGTCCACCTCTCCCCCCTCCCCGAGGGGACCCTGGCCGTGTTGGTCCTCGAGGGGGGCCGGGTGAAGGAGGCCAGGCTCCCCCTCACCCTAAGCCCGGCCCGGCTAAGGGAGGCGGAAGAAGCCCTTCAGGGGCCTTTTGAGCACCTCCCCCAAGCCCCTTCAGGCCTGGAAGGGCTCTTCGCCGCCCTGGAGCGGATCCTGGCCCAGGGGCTGGGGCAGACCTACCGGGAGGGCCTGGCCCAGGCCCTAAAGGAGCCCGAGGCCCGGGACCCGGCCTTCCTGGAACGGCTGGTCCAGCTCTACGAGGCGGAGGGGGAGGACCTCCTCACCCCCCCGGGCCGGGTGGACGTGCGGGTGGGGGAGGTGGAGGGGGTGAGCGCGGTGCAGGCGGGCTTCGCCCGGGGGGAGTGGACGGGGGAGCTGGTCCTCTTAGGCCCCATGCGCATGCGCTACCCCGAGGCCTTGGCCGTGGCCTACAGCCTGAGCCGGGTCTATACTGAGGGCCATGCGGGTTAAGGTGCGGCTTTTCGCCCTCTACCGGGAGCAGGCGGGCCAAGACCACCTCACCCTGGAGCTCCCCGAGGGGGCGAGGGTCTTGGAGGCCCAGAAGGCGCTGGAAGCCCTATTTCCCAGCCTCCAGCTGGAAGGGGGGATGGCGGCGGTGAACCAGGCCCTGGTGGGAGGGGAAACCCCCTTAAGGGAGGGGGACGAGGTGGCCTTCCTGCCCCCCGTCTCCGGGGGCCAGGACAGCTTCGGCCTCACGGAGGCCCCCCTGGACCTTTCGTCCCTGGTGGCCTGGGCCACGGCCCCCGAGTACGGGGCGGTGGTGAGCTTCCTGGGCACCACCCGGAGCCCCAACCGGGGGGCGGAGGTGGCCTATTTGGAGTACGAGGCCTACCCGGAGATGGCGGAGAAGGTCATGGCCCAGATCCTAGGGGAGATGCGGGCCCGCTGGGACCTGGGCCGCATCGCCCTCTGGCACCGGCTGGGCCGGGTGGACCCAGGGGAGGCCTCCATCGCCATCGTGGTCTCGGCGAGGCACCGCAAGGAGGCCTTCTTAGCCTGCCAGTACGCCATTGACCGGGTGAAGCAGATCCTCCCCGTCTGGAAGAAGGAGCACCGTCCGGACGGGAGCTTCTGGGTGGAGGGCTTCGCCCCCGAGGAGCACCGGCTTTGACCCCCTGGGCCCTTGGGCTTCTCCTCCTCGTCTCCTGGGCCCTGCCCCTCCTTTTGGGGTTCCTTTCGGGCCGGGCCTTTCTCCTGGGGAGGAAGCGGGTGGGGCTTGGCCTTCTCCTCTTCGGGGCCTTCCTGGGCCTTTTGGTGCGGCCGAGGCCTTTAGGGCTTCTCCTCCTCCTCCTCGGGCTTGGGCTTGGGTACTGGCCCCTGAGGCGGCCCGCCTAAAGGGGCCTCAGGTCCTCCAGAAGGAGCCACCCCACCCCCTGGGGAAGGCCTTCCAAAAGGGGCTTTAGGACCTCCGCCACCCGCTCGGCCAGGGGCTTCAGGGCCTCCGGCGGCGCTTCCGATAGGGCAAGAAGGGTGAGCTGGTAAAAGCGCTGGCCCGCCGTGGGGGTCCCGTCCTCAAAGAAAGGCACAGGGGGCGGGACCTCGTCCAGAAGAAGCCTCGCCCCCTCCACCTCCTCGGGCAGGAGGGCCTTGGGGTCTAAAGGGGCCTCCCTGGGGTGCCAGAGGTAGCCCTGGAAGAGGCGGACGGCCTGCACCCCCTCACTCTACCCGCTCCACCACCCTCCCCTCCAGGAGGTAGAGCCGGGGCAGGCGGCGGGAGAGGTGGACGGCCACCTCGTAGGGGATGGTCCCCCGGGCCTCCGCCAGGGCGCAAAGCCCCGTGGGGCCGAAGTCGGGGCCGACCACCTCAAAGACCGCCCCCAGGTCCACGGGAGCGGGGAGGAGCACCGTGGTCTGGTCCATGG
The DNA here is from genome assembly GCF_000373145.1 of Thermus oshimai DSM 12092. Classification (NCBI taxonomy): domain Bacteria; kingdom Thermotogati; phylum Deinococcota; class Deinococci; order Thermales; family Thermaceae; genus Thermus; species Thermus oshimai. The sequence continues at coordinate 9,913 of NZ_KB890604.1, read as the reverse complement.
AGATGCGCCCGGCCACGGGGAGGAGGCTTCCGTCCGGCCCCTTCACCCCCCGCACCGCCCCCCGGGGGAGGCCATCCGCGTAGCCCACGGGCAGGGTGGCGAGCCACTCCCCCCCCCGGGCCACGTACTCCCCCCCATACCCCACCCGCGCCCCCCTTTCCAGGCGCTTCACCAGGGTGGGGCGGGCCAGGAGGCGGAGGACGGGCCTAAGGCCAAAGCCGGGGATGAGCCCGTAGAGGGCAAGCCCCACCCGCGCGTTCTCCCCCCCGTGGAGGAGGAGGCCATGGGAGTTCTCCAGGTGGTAGAGGTAGCCGGGGCCAAGGGCCCTTTGCACCTCCAGAAAACGGGCCCTTTGCACCTCCACGAAGGAGGGGTCCTCCCCCGCGGTGGCCAGGTGGCTATAAACCCCTTCCACCCTAACCCCCAGGGCCTCTACCGCCCGTAGGGCGGCCAGGGCCTCCCGCCAGGGGAAGCCCACCCGGTTCATGCCGGTGTCCACCTTGAGGTGGGCCCTGGGGGTGAGGCCGAGGGCCCGGGCCCTTTGGGCCAGGGCCCGGGCGGCCTCGAGGGTGGAAAGCGTAGGGACGAGGCCCAGGGCTAGGGCCTCCTCGGCCTCGAGGGGGTGGAGGCTTCCGAGGAGGAGGACCTCCCCCCCCACGCCCCCCCGCCTTAAGGCCCGGGCCTCGCCCAGGGTGGCCACCGCCACCCGCCTAACCCCCCGCCCCAGGAGGAAGCGGGCTAGGGGGAGGGCCCCGTGGCCGTAGGCCTCCGCCTTGAGCACGGGGATGACCTCCCCCTTGGCCCGGGCCGAAAGGAGGGCGTAGTTGGCCCAAAGGGCCCCCAGGTCCACCTCCAGCCAGGCCCGGTAGGGGGGTTCCATGGCCAAAAGGATATCAGTCCTCCAAAAGGCCCACGAAGCGGAAGGGGTCCGGGTCCAGCTTGAACTTCCGGCGGTCCAGGTGGGCAAGGAGCTCGTGGAGCCTTTCCGTGCTCCCCTTCAGGAGGAGGTGGTAAAGGTAGTGCCCCTTGAGCTTGGGCACGGGGGCGGGGGCGGGGCCCAGGACCTCCTCCTCCCCCGCTGCCTTCCTTAAGGCCTCCAGGAGCTCCAGGGCCAGGGCCAGGGCCCTCTCCTCCTTGCGGTGGGCCACCTCCAGCTTCACCATGCGCACCTTAGGAGGGTAGTCCAGGGCCTCCCTGAGGGCCTTCTCCTCCCACAGGAAAGCCTCCACCTCCCCCTCCTCCAGGGCCCGGTGGACGGGGTGGTCGGGGTGGAAGGTCTGGAGGACGAGGAGGGGCCGGTGGCCGGGCCTGAGCTCCGTGAGGGCCCAAAGGAGGCGGTGGTAGCGCTCCGCGGCCCGGAAGTCCGAGTCCATGAGGAAGCCGTCCGCGTAGGGGAGGAGGACCAGGGCAAGCCCGGGGAGCACCGGGCCCCTTAGGAGGGCCGTGGTCCCCACCACCACCCCAGGCTCCCCCCGGAGGAGGGGGGTGAGGTCGTCCTTCCCGTCCTTGGCGAAGCGGTACACGGGGAGGGTAAGCCGCTCCTTAAGCTCCCTTACAAGCCAGTCCACCCCCGGGCCCCGGGGCTCTAAGAGGGGGGAGCCGCACCGGGGGCAAAGGGGGGGCGGGGCCTCCTTGTGGCCGCACTGGTGGCAGAGGAGGGTGGGGGGGCTTTGGTGGAAGCGCAAGGGGAGGGCGCAGTCCGGGCAGGTGGGCTTGTAGCCGCAGTCCGGGCAGAGGAGGAGGGCGCTAAAGCCCCGCCTCGAGGCCAGGACCACCGCCTGGCGGCCCCTTTCCTCCACCTGCTTGAGGAGGGCCAGGGCCCTGCCCGTGAAGGGCCAGCCCCGCTCCTCCTTAAGGGAGAGGGTGAGGAGGCGGGGCTTGGGCACGGGGAGGCGGAGGGGCTTCCTCTCCAGGACCTCCACCGCGGGCACCAGGGAGAGGTAGGTGAGGGGGATCCCCAAAAGCCGGGCCCTGAGCTCCGCCAGGGGAGGGATGAAGGCCCGGGTGCCCGAGGGGAGCTTGTAGCTTTCGCTCCCCTCCTCCACCACCACGATCCCCTGGGGGGTGTAGGGAAGGAGAAGCCCCCCGTAGGTGGCGAAGACCGTGCCCCCTGGCCTCTGGAAGAGGGCCTCCCGGGCCCAGGAGGGAAGCCCCCCGTGGTAGGGCCTGGCCTCGGGGAAGCCCTCCAGGAAGCGCTCCAGAAGCCCCACCTCGGGGAAGAGGACGAGGTGGTCCCCCTCCTCCAGGAGGCCCTTGAGGACGCGCATCCTCTCCCGAAGCCGCCCCCCGTTCACCCGCTCGGGCCGCTCGGGGAGGAAGAGGGGCTCAAGCGCCGGGCCCCGCCCCCTTGGGGGCTCGGGGGGGAGGAGGCCGATGTACCCCTTTTCCAAAAGCCGCTTCACCACCCCTACCCCCACCCCCGCGGCCCGGGCCAGGGCGGCCTGGCTTTCCGCCTCCCCCAGGGCCTTGAGGGCCTCCAAGACCCGCCTAGGGGCTTCCTCCAGCCCCTCCTCGGGCTCCTTCAGGAGGCGGAGGACCCTCTTTTGCGGCCTAAAGGAAACCTCCTCCTCCAGAACCCCGGCTTCCCGTAAGAGGTCCAAAAGCTTGGGGTCAAAGCCCTTGGCCTCCTGCCAGTCCCTTAGGGCGGAAAGCCCAGGGGGAAGAAGCCCAGGGTCCGCCCGCGGGAAGAGGCGCACCCGGTGGACGAGCTCGGGCATGGGGGGGAGGAAGTCCGCAAGCACCTGGCCCAGGGGCGCGAAGAGGTGGTGGGCCGCGGCCTTCAGGAAGGCGATCTCCTCCTCCCGGAGGAGGGGGCGTTCGTCCAGGTAGGCCAGGGCGTGGCGGAGGTGGAGGGCGGGCCGCCCCTCCCCTTCCCCCACCACCACCCCAACCCGCACCTCCCCCCGCCAGGGCACGGCCACCCGCCGGCCCAGGGCCTCTTCCTCCTCCCTCCCCAAGGGGGGGAGGTAGGTGAGGGCCTCCAGGGGAAGGGGCAGGGCCACCTCTAAAAGCCGCATGGGGCCAAGATACCCAAACCCCCCACCCTTGACAAACCCCCCTAGGCCCGCCATACTAAAGGTTGGCGACGCGGGGTGGAGCAGCCTGGTAGCTCGTCGGGCTCATAACCCGAAGGTCGCGGGTTCAAATCCCGCCCCCGCAACCAAACCCGTCCCCGGGCACAAAAGGCCCGGGGGTTTTGCCCTACGCTCAGGGCATGGACTGGCAGGTGCTGGAGAACCCCGAGCGCCTCTACAAGGAGTTCCGCTTTCGGGACTTCCGGGAGGCCCTGGCCTTCGCGGACCGGGTGGGGGCCCTGGCGGAGGAGAAGGGGCACCACCCCCGCCTCACCGTGGAGTGGGGGCGGGTGACGGTGGAGTGGTGGACCCACACCAAGGGGGGGGTCACGGAGAGGGACCGGGAGATGGCCCGGCTGACGGATGGCCTCTACGTCCCTTAGGCTAAGGGGGATGGAGGCGCGCACCCTCGAGCTCGTCTTCCCCGAGCACACCAACCCCCTAGGGGCGGCCTTTGGCGGGTTCGTCCTGGGCCTTATGGACAAGGTGGGCTCCTACGCCGCGGCCCGGCGGGCCAAGAAGCCCGTGGTCACCGTGGCCGTGGGGGGTGTGGAGTTCAAGGTGCCCATCCGCACCGGGGACCTCCTGGAGGTGGTGGCCCGGGTGGTGCGGGTGGGCCGGACCTCCCTCACCGTGGAGGTGGAGGTGTACAAGGAGCGCTTCGGCAAGGAAAACGGGCGGGTTCTCGCCACCAAGGGGGAGCTCACCTACGTGGCGGTGAACGAGAAGGGGGAGCCCGTCCCGGTGGACGCGCCGTGAAGGCCTACCTAGACGAAGGGTGCCCCTACTGCCGGGCCTTCGGGAAGGCCCTTAAGCGGCTGGACCGGGAGGGGAGGCTCGTCCTCCTCCCCGTGGGCAGCGCCCCCGAAGGGGACAGGTCCGCCCTCCTCGAGGCCCTCCACGTCTTTGAGGGGGAAAGGGTCCACCGGGGCTACGGGGCCCTCCTGGCCCTGGCCCGCGCCCTTCCCCCCCTAAGGCCCCTCTACCCCCTCCTCTGGCTCGGAGGGGCCTTGGGGGTGGGCCCCTGGCTTTACCGCACGCTCGCCCGCAGGAGGCCCCGGGATGCCTGAGCTCCCCGAGGTGGAGACCACCCGCAGAAAGCTCCTTCCCCTCCTCCGGGGAAAGGCCCTCCTCAAGATCCTCCACCAAGACCCCTTACGCTACCGGAACACAGGAGAAGCGGAAGGGAAAAGGGTGTTGGACTTGGAGCGCCGGGGGAAGTTCCTCCTCTTCGCCCTCACGGAGGGGAAGGAGATGGTGGTCCACCTGGGCATGACCGGGGGCTTCCGCAAGGAGAAGACCCCCCACGCCCGGGTGGAGTTCGTCCTGGAGGACGGGCACCTCTTCTTCCACGACCCCCGGCGCTTCGGGCGCATCTGGGTGGTGGAGCGGGGGGCGTACGGGGAAATCCCCCTCCTCGCCCGCCTGGGCCCCGAGCCCCTGGGGGCCTTCCCCTTTCCGCCCTTCTACAAGGCCCTTAAGGGGAGCCGGAAGCCCCTCAAGGCCCTCTTCCTGGAGCAGCGCCTAGCCGCGGGGGTGGGGAACATCTACGCGGACGAGGCCCTTTTCCGCGCGGGGCTAAACCCCTTGCGCCCGGGGCAAAGCCTCTCGGAGGCGGAGGCCTTCCGCCTGCACCAGGCCCTGAGGAGCGTCCTGGAAGAGGCGGTGGCCCTAGGGGGGAGCACCCTTTCCGACAAGACCTACCAGCAGCCGGATGGCGTCCCCGGGGGCTTCCAGGCCCGGCACGCGGTCTACGGGCGGAAGGGCCTCCCCTGCCCCCGCTGCGGCGGCCCCATCCTCCGCCTCCGGGTGGCCGGGCGGGGCACCCACTTCTGCCCCCGCTGCCAGGCGTAGACTGGAGGGCGTGCGCGCCTACATCGCCTTGGGGAGCAACCTGGGGGACCGCACCGGCTACCTCCTCCTGGCCCTTTCCGCCCTCTCCCGCCTGCCCAAGACCCACCTCCTCCGCCTCTCCCCCGTCTACGAGACCGACCCCGTAGGCCCCCCCCAGCCCCTCTACCTCAACCTGGTGGCGGAGGTGGAGACCGCCCTCCCCCCCAAGGCCCTCCTCCAGCATCTCCTGGACATCGAACAGGCCCTGGGCCGGGTCCGGACCGAGCCCCTAGGCCCCAGGACCATAGACCTGGACCTCCTCCTCTACGGGGACCTGGTCCTGGAGGAGGAGGGCCTTACCCTCCCCCACCCCCGCCTCCAGGAGCGGGCCTTCGTCCTGGTGCCCCTCGCGGACCTGGCCCCCGACCTGGTCCACCCCCGGCTGGGCCAGCGGGTGGCCGACCTCCTGAAGAGGGTGGAGGGGAAGGGGGTGCGCCCTCTTGTGCTATAGTGGGGCTACCGCGGGCGTGCTCGCGCGAGGAGAAGGACAGTGGAGCTAGAAGCTGGAAGCATCGTGGAAGGCCGCGTGGTGCGGGTTACGGATTTTGGCGCCTTTGTGGAGCTCCCGGGCGGGGAACAGGGCCTGGTGCACATCTCCCAGATCGCCCACGAGTTCGTCAAAAACGTCCGGGACTTCCTCAACGAGGGGGACATCGTCCAGGTGATGGTCAAGGGCCGGGACGCCAAGGGGCGGCTGGACCTGTCCATCAAGGACCTGACCCCTGCGCCCGAGGGGGCCCCACCCCCTAGGCCCCGGCGCCTGCCCCGGCAGGCCCCGGAGTTTGAGAACAAGCTCAAGAGCTTCCTCCGGGGCACGGGGGGCTTCGGAGGCGGCAAGGGGAAGAAGGGCGGCAAGAAAAAGCGCTGATCCAAGGCCCCTTCCCCCTGGGGTTTATCCCCGGGGGGTTTTGCTCTAAAGTGGGGGAGGTATGGCGAAGCCCGTGGAGGTTACGGACGCGGAGTTTGACCAGCTCTTGGCGCAGAACCCCTTGGTTCTGGTGGACTTTTGGGCCGAGTGGTGCGCCCCCTGCCGGATGATCGCCCCCATCCTGGAGGAGCTGGCCCAGGAGTATGAGGGGCGGGTGGTGGTGGCCAAGCTGGACGTGGACGAGAACCCCAAGACGGCCATGCGCTACCGGGTGATGAGCATCCCCACGGTCATCCTCTTCAAGGGGGGCCAGCCGGTGGAGGTCCTGGTGGGGGCCCAGCCCAAGCGCAACTTTGAGGCCAAGCTGCAGAAGCACCTCCCCCCCAGCGCCTGATGCGGATCGCCCTGGACGCCATGGGGGGCGACCACGCCCCCAGGGTCACGGTGGCCGGGGCCCTGAAGGCGGCCCGATCCGGGGTGGAGGTGGTCCTGGTGGGGCCGGAGGACCGGCTGAAAGAGGAACTCCAGCGCCAGGGGGGCCACCTCCCCATCCACCCCGCCCCGGACTGGATCCGCATGGAGGAGCAGGCCACCGAGGTGCGGAGGCGGCGGGAAAGCTCCATCGCCGTGGCCATGGAGCTCCTCAAAAGGAAGGAAGTAGAGGCGGTGGTCTCCATGGGCCACACCGGGGCCACCATGGCCGCGGCCCTCTTCACCCTGGGGCGGGTGAAGGGGGTGGAGCGGCCGGCCCTCCTGGTGGAGTTCCCCAGCCAACGGGGCCGCACCTTCCTCCTGGACGGGGGGGCCAACGCGGACTGCCGCCCCTCCTTCCTCCTCCAGTTCGCGGCCATGGGCCTGGCCTACGCGGAGGCCAGCGGGGCGGAGGCCCCCAAGGTGGGCCTCCTTTCCATCGGGGAGGAGGAGGGGAAGGGGAACGCCTTGGTCCTCGAGGCCTACCCCCTCCTGAAGGCCGCTTTGGGGGAGCGCTTCTTCGGCAACGTGGAGGGGCGGGACATCTTCCTGGGCACCACGGAGGTGGTGGTCACCGACGGCTTCACGGGGAACGTGGCCCTGAAGCTGGCGGAAGGGGAGGCCAAGGTCCTCCTTTCCTGGATCAAGGAGGCCCTCACCTCCTCCCCCCTGGCCCGGCTTGGGGCCCTTTTGGTCCTCCCCGCCCTGAGGCGGGTGAGGGCCAAGGTGGACCCCGCCCAGTACGGGGCCATGCCCCTTCTGGGGGTGGAGGGCACGGTCCTCATCGGCCACGGCTCCGCGGACGAGGAGGCGGTGAAAAACGCCCTCCTCCGGGCCAAGGCCCTGGCGGAAGCGGGGCTTCTTGAGCGGGTCAAGGAAAGGCTTTCCCGCTTATACGTCTAGGATCACCCGCGCCCGCCACCTTCCCCCCTCCTCCGCCACCTTCAGGCCGTGGAAGGTGGCGCTTTTCACCTCCCCCTGGAAGCCCATTTCCGGCCGAAAGGGCTCCCCAAAGAGCGTCCCCTCCAGGGCGTAGCCCGTGGGGGTGGGGTTAATCCGCAGCCTGGCCCGGCCCGGCACGAAGCCCTTGGTCTGGATCAGGTAGAT
>NZ_KB890602.1:300000-402725 GCF_000373145.1 Thermus oshimai DSM 12092 | reverse complement strand
AGTTGCACGAGGTGCTTCCCCGTAAGGGGATTGCGACTTCCAATATTTTCTTACCCTCCTCCCAATCCTCCGGATCAAAGGGTTGCACGAGGTGCTTCCCCGTAAGGGGATTGCGACGAAGGCCCCCCGCAGGTGGGGCACACGTCCAGCATCAGCATGTTGCACGAGATGCTTCCCCGTAAGGGGATTGCGACCGCCGCCAGAAGGGCCGCAAGCTCAGGGGTAGGGGTAGGGGTTGCACGAGATGCTTCCCCGTAAGGGGATTGCGACGCTTGGAGCCGCTCCAAGGCTGGAGCTATTCCAGACTCCCGTTGCACGAGATGCTTCCCCGTCAGGGGATTGCGACCTTCGTGAGGACTTCCAGGGGTACCCCATTCGCGAGGTGTGTTGCACGAGATGCTTCCCCGTCAGGGGATTGCGACCGCGCGCCCTGCGGACCCTGCGTGCGCGTAGGGGCCAGTTGCACGAGATGCTTCCCCGTAAGGGGATTGCGACTCATGGGCCACGTTGATAGCCCGACGAATGGCGTTGAGCCGAGTTGCACGAGATGCTTCCCCGTCAGGGGATTGCGACTACCGTGGACAGGATTTTTCTAAGCGTCCTCGTGTTCATGGTGTTGCACGAGATGCTTCCCCGTAAGGGGATTGCGACTCGCGCCCCAGGCCCCGGAGAATGTACCCCACGCCGCGTTGCACGAGATGCTTCCCCGTCAGGGGCTACACCAAACCCCCCAGGCGCTTCCTGGGGGGTTCCTTTTTGGGCTGGGGCGGGGCTAGATGTACTTGTCTCCCCGCACCACCTCCACGTTCTCCACGTAGGCGATCACCGCGTAGTGGGGGAAGTACTCCTCCTGGAGCTTCTTCAGGATCTTTAGGGCCACCTCCTCGCTTACGATGGTCTCGAGGCGGATGTTCTGCCCCTCCCAGTCCACGCTCCTGAGGCCCCGGGAACCCTCCCCCCGGGCGGGGGTGATGGTGTAGCCCTTGGCCCCCAGGCGCTTGATCTCCTCCACCAGCCGCTTTTCCAAGAGGCTTTCCGCCACGATGGTCACCAGCTTCAGCCGCACCAGCTCCATACCCTCACCCCCCAAGGAGGCCCGCAAGGGCGTGGTAGAGGGGAATCCCCAGGATCAGGTTAAAGGGAAAGGTCACCGCCAGGCTGGCCGCCAGGTACAGGCTGGGGTTGGCCTCGGGCAGGGCGATGCGCACCGCGGCGGGGGCGGCGATGTAGGAGGCGCTGGCGGCCATGGCCCCAAGGACCGCAGACCCCGCAGGGGAAAGCCCCGCCAGGTGGCCCAGGTACACCCCAAAGGCCCCGTGGAGGAGGGCCAGGCCCACCCCGTAGAGGACCAGGCGGAAGCCCACCTGCCTAAGGGCGGAAAGGCGGGAGGCCGCCACCATGCCCAGGTCCAGGAGGAAAAGGGTCAGGGCCCCCTGGAAGGGGTCGGCGAAGAAGGCCTTCACCCGGGCCATGCCCTCCTCCCCCGAAAGAACGCCGATGACGAGGCCCCCGAGGAGGAGGACCACGCTCTTACCGGTGAGGACCTCCCGCAGGGCCTCCCCCATCCGCCTCGAGCCCCGCTTGGCCAGGAGGAGGGCCAGGACGAGGCCGGGGATCTCCAGAAGGGCCACCAGGCTGGGCATGAAGCCCTCGGGCCGTCCCCCCGTGGCCTGGGCGAAGGTGAGGGCCGCCAGGAAGGTCACCGCGGACACCGAGCCGTAGTGGGCGGCGAGGGCGGCGGCGTCGGGCCGGGAAACCCGCAGGAAGCGGCGGGCCAGGGGGTAGGCCAAAAGGGGGCGCACCAGGCCCAAAAGGAGGGTCGCCAGGGCGGGCAGGGCCACCTGGGCCAGGGGGGTTTGGGAGAGCTCCACCCCGCCCTTAAACCCGATGGCGAAGAGGAGGTAGATGGAAAGGGCGGTGTAGAGGGCCTCGGGGAAGGCAAGGTCGCTTTTGATGAGGCGGGCGAAGACCCCCAGGAAAAAGGCCAGGACCATGGGGGAGAGGAGATTGAGCCGAACGAGCTCCAGGGCCTCCATAGGCCCTCCTTCTACCAAAGGGGAAAGGCTTGTACAATCCGGTACGATGCGGCCCTTGGTAGGCGTCATCATGGGCTCCAAATCGGACTGGGCCACCCTGCGCCACGCGGCGGAGACCCTGGAAGCCCTGGGCGTGCCCTACGAGGTGCGGGTGGTCTCGGCCCACCGCACCCCGGACCTCATGGCGGAGTACGCCAAGACGGCGGAGGAGCGGGGCCTCATGGTCATCATCGCCGGGGCGGGGGGGGCGGCCCACCTCCCCGGGATGACCGCGGCCCACACCCCCCTGCCGGTGCTCGGGGTGCCGGTGGAAAGCCAGGCCCTGAAGGGGCTGGACTCCCTCCTCTCCATCGTGCAGATGCCCGCCGGGGTGCCCGTGGGCACCCTGGCCATCGGGCGGGCGGGGGCGGTGAACGCCGCGCTTCTTGCCGCCAGCATCGTGGGCCTGAAGCACCCCGAGGTGATGGAGCGGCTCAAGGCCTACCGCAAGGCCCAGACGGAGGCCGTCCTGGCCCACCCCGACCCCCGGGAGGAAGGATGAGGGTGGGCGTGCTGGGCGGGGGCCAGCTGGGGCGGATGCTGGCCCTGGCGGGCTACCCCTTGGGCCTCACCTTCCGCTTCCTGGACCCCTCCCCGGAGGCCTGCGCCGGGCAGGTGGGGGCGCTTTTCGTGGGGGACTTCCTGGACGAGGAGGCCCTAAGGCGCTTCGCGGAAGGGCTAGACCTCGTCACCTACGAGTTTGAGAACGTGCCCGTGGAGGCCGCGCGCTTCCTGGAAGGCCTCCTCCCCGTCCGCCCCACCCCGAAGGCCCTGGAGGTGGCCCAGGACCGGCTTCGGGAGAAGACCTTCTTCCGGGAGCTCGGGGTGCCCACCCCCCCCTTCCACCCCGTGGGGGGCCTCGAGGACCTGGAGGAGGGCCTCAAGCGGGTGGGCCTTCCCGCCCTCCTCAAGACCCGAAGAGGGGGCTACGACGGCAAGGGGCAGGCCCTCATCCGAACCCTGGAGGAAGCCCCAAAGGCCCTGGAGGCCCTCGGGGGAAAGGGGCTCATCCTGGAGGGCTTCGTGCCCTTTGACCGGGAGGTCTCCCTCCTGGCGGTGCGGGGCCTGGGGGGGGAGGTGGCCTTCTACCCCCTGGTGGAGAACCACCACCGGGGGGGGATCCTGAGGCTTTCCCGCGCCCCCGCGCCCGGCCTCAGCCCGGATCTCCAGGCCAAAGCGGAAGGCTACGCCCGGGCGGCCTTGGAGGCCCTGGGCTACGTGGGGGTGCTGGCCCTCGAGTTCTTCCAGGTGGGGGAGGCGCTCCTCTTCAACGAGATGGCCCCCCGGGTGCACAACTCCGGCCACTGGACGATAGAGGGGGCGGAGACGAGCCAGTTTGAAAACCACCTCCGGGCGGTCCTGGGCCTGCCCCTGGGCTCCACCGCCCCAAGGGGCCACAGCGCCATGGTGAACCTCATCGGCCACCGGCCCGACCTCGCCCAGGTCCTGGCCCTGGAAGGGGCCCACCTCCACTGGTACGGCAAGGCGGTGCGCCCCGGGCGCAAGGTGGGGCACATCACCCTGAGGCGGGAGGGCCTCCTTGAGCTGGAAGAGGCCCTGCCCCGCCTCCTCTCCTTGGCCGGGGTATAATCCCCGCCAAAGGAGGCCCAGGATGGACCGGGAAGCAAGGCTTCGGGAAGTGGTGAAGGCGGCCCTCGAGCACCCCGTCTACCGGGAAAAGCTGAAGGGCCTAAGCCCGGAAGAGGTGAGCCTAGAAACCCTCCAAACCCTCCCCCTCACCACCCGGGAGGAGTGGGTGGCCTACCTCAGGGAAAACCCCAGGCCCCCCGAGGGGGCAAGCCTCATGCACCTCACCCCAAGCCCCCTCATGGGCTGGATGCCGGAGTACCTCTCGCAAGAAGACCTCCGCTACCAGGCGGAGGCCCTGGCGGCGCACTACCGGCGGCTGGGCCTGGTGGGGAAGAAGGTCCTGGTGGCCTTCAGCTACCACGTCTTCGCCGGGGGGTGGCTCTTCCACCAGGCCCTGTGGCGGGCCGGGAACCTGGTCTTCCCCCACGGGCCCGGGGAGGCAGGGCGGATCGCGGAGATCGGCCAGGCTTACGGGTTTGACGTCCTGGTCACCAACCCCTCCTTCGCCCTCAAGGTGGGGCAGGCGGGGGGAAGGTTCCCCCTCCTCCTCGCCGGGGGCGAGCCCTTCACCTCCGTGCCCGGCTTCCGGGAGAAGGTGGAGGCCCTCCTGGGCGGGGTGGCCCTGGACGCCTACGGCACCAGCGAGCTCGGCATCGTGGCCGGGGAGACCATGGCCAAGGACGGGCTTTGGGAGATCCCGGAGATGGCCATCCTGGAGGTGCTGGACCCCGAGACCCTGAAGCCCGTGGCCGACGGGGAAAAGGGGGAGCTGGTGGTCACCGCCCTAAGCCGCACCCTCATGCCCATGCTCCGCTTCCGCACCGGCGATCTGGCCATCGCGGAGAGGCGGGAGGGCCTCACGGTCCTCCCCCGGGGGGTCTTCGGGCGCACGGACGCCATGGTGAAGGTGAAGGGGGTGAAGCTCTACCCCACGGAGCTCTCCCCCATCCTGGCGGGGTTCGGGCTGGACCCCAAGGGCTTCCAGGTGGTGCTGGAGAGGAAGCTCGAGGGCACGGACAAGCTGGTGCTCCGGCTTAAAGGGGAAAAAGTGCCCCCCGGCCTCATGGAGGCCATCCAGAAGGCCACGGGCCTCCGGGTGGACGAGGTGGAGCTCGTGGGCGAGATCGCGGGGCCCTTGGTGGAGGACCGGCGGTTTTAAGGGCGTAGCAGGGCGCCTTCTTCCGATTTGCCCAGGGGGCCTAACCCGGGGGCGCCCTTCTTGTTACTTTCTTCTCATAAAGCGGGGTATACTGGGGCCTAAAGGCAGGATGGCCCTCCTTGGGGTATAGTGAGGGCAAAGTCGGGAAGGAGGCGGAATGCGGTTCTTCGTGCTGGGGGATGTCTCGGTGGACCTCTTGTTCTTCCTGGAACGGATACCGGAGCCGGGGGAGGAGATCCCCTCCCGCCGGGCCCTGATGAAGCCGGGCGGGGCCGGGGGCACCCTGGCGGCCCAGCTGGCCAGCCTAGGGCACCGGGTCTACCTGGCGGGCCGGGTGGGCCGGGACCCCTTCGCCGAGCTCGCCCTAAGCCGGGTGCGGGAGGTGGGGGTGGACCTCCGCCACCTGCAGGAGGACCCGGAGCACACCACGAGCTCCGTGCTCATCCTGGTGGTGCCGGGAGGGGAGCGGGCCATGGTGAGCGCCGAGGGGGCAAGCCGCTACCTGGACCCCGGCCTCTTCAAACCCCGCTATCTGGACGAGGTGGACGCGGTGGTCCTCTCCGCCTACGCCCTGGTGGGGGGGCCTTCCCGAAGCTACGCGGTGGAGGTCTTGGAGGCCGCCAGGAAACGGGAGCTTCCCATCTTCGCCGACCTAGGCACGGGGGCGGTGCGGGCCGCGGGGCGGGAGCTTCTAAAGTACCTGCGGGGGGCGGCCTGGCTCCTCATGAACCAGACGGAGCTTCTGGCCCTCACCGGCGCGGCCTCCCTCTCGGAAGGGGTGGCCCGGCTTAGGCAGGAGGGCTTCCAGAACCTCGCCATCAAGGTGGGGGCCATGGGCTCCATCGTGGTGACCCCGGGAGGGGAAGAGCTTCTGGAACCCTTTCCGGTGGAGGACATCGTGGACTCCACGGGGGCGGGGGACGCCTACACCGCGGCCTTCGCCCACGCCCTCCTCTCGGGGAAAGGGCCCCTGGAGGCGGGGAGGCTCGCCAACCTGGCGGGGGCTTTGGCGGCCACGGCCTTCGGGGCCCAGGGAAGGCTTCTTAAGCTAGAGGACCTGGAAGTAGCCTCGCGCTAGCTCCAAGAAGGCAAGCCCCGCCCGCCCGCTCTTCTCCGGGTGGAACTGGGGGGCAAGGAGGTTTTCCCGCGCGAGGAGGGCCGCGAAGGGGGTGCCCGCGTACTCCCCTTCCCCTAGGGCCTCGGGGAGAAGGGGCCCGTAGTAGGAGTTGGCGAAGTAGAAGTAGCGGCCGGAAAGGGGCTGGAAGGCCCCCTGGAAGCGGAGCCGGTTCCAGCCCATCTGGGGGACCCGGCCTTTGGGGAAGCGGCGCACCTCCCCCGGGAAAAGCCCGAGGCCTTTCACCCCCGGGGCCTCCTCCGAGCCCTGGTAGAGGACCTGCATGCCCACGCAGATCCCGAGGAAAGGGAGGCCCCTTTCCAGGTGGGAGAGAACCCTTTCCAGAAAGCCGCTTTGGCGGAAGGCGGCCATGACCTGGCCGAAGTGGCCCTGCCCGGGGAGGACCAGGAGGTCGGCCTCGGGGAAGGCCTTGGGGTCCGCCTCCACCCGCACGGAAAAGCCCGCGGCCTCCAGGGCCTTGGCCGCGCTCCTTAGGTTCCCCGAGCCGTAGTCAATGAGAAGCGCCCTCACAGCACCCCCTTGGTGCTGGGAAGCCCCTCCCCCGTGAGGCGGGTGGCCCGGTGGAGGGCCCGGGCCAGGGCCTTGAAGCTGGCCTCGAGGACGTGGTGGGCCTCCCGACCCGAGAGGAGCCTGAGGTGGAGGGTGAGGCGGCCGTGGTTGGCGAGGCCCCTCAGGAACTCCCGGAGGTGGTAGTGGTTCATCCCCCCCGCCGCCCCCTCCACCGGCCAGTCCTCGGGGCGGAACTCCAGGTGGGGCCTCCCGGAAAGGTCCAAGACGCAGAGGACCAGGGTCTCGTCCATGGGGGCGTAGGCCTCCCCGTAGCGCTCGAGGCCCCGCCCCTCCCCCAAGGCCTCCTTGAGGGCGAGGCCCAGGGTGATCCCCACGTCCTCCACCAGGTGGTGCACGTCCACCTCCAAATCCCCCTTGGCGGAGACCTCCAGGAGGAAGCGCCCGTGGCGCTGGAGCTGGAGGAGCATGTGGTCCAGGAAGGGAAGGCCCGTGGCGATCTCCCCCCCCACGGGGCCGTCCAGGCCCAGGCGCACCTTGACCCAGGTCTCCGCCGTGGCCCGCTCCACCAGGGCCTCACGCATAGGCCACCTCAAAGGCCGCCCTCAGGAAGGCCTCCATCTCCTCCCGTAGGCCCACCGTGACCCTAAGGCACCCCTGGAGCATGGGGTAGCGGTCCTGCCGGCGCACCAGAACCCCCTGGCGGAGGAGGTGGCGGAAGGCCTCCTCCGCGTCGGGGGTGCGCACCAGGAGGAAGTTGGTGTGGCTGGGGTAGGGCCGCCAGGTGGGGTGTTCCAGAAGCCTCCGGTACACCCTTTCCCGCTCCGCGCGCACGTAGGCCGCCACCTCCTCGGCGTAGCCCGGGTTCTCCAGGACCACCTCCAGGACGGCCCCGGTGTGGGCGGGGAGGACGAAGGGGGGCAGGACCTCCCGCACCGCCTGGGCCACCTCCGGGTGGGCCAGGAGGTAGCCCGCCCGGATGCCCCCCAAGGAGAAGGCCTTGGAGAAGGTGCGCAAGAAGGCCACGTGGGGGCTTGCCCCAAGGAGGGCCCGGAAGTCCGTGCCCGAAAACTCCCGGTAGGCCTCGTCCACCACCAGAAGCCCCCCCACCTCCTCGGCCCGCTCCGCCAGGGCCTTTAGGGCCTCCTCCGGAAAGAGGGCCCCCGTGGGGGCGTGGGGGTTGGGGAGGAAAAAGACCCCGCCGGTGAAGGCCTCCAGGAGGGCCTCCAAGGGAAGCCCAAACCCCTCCAGGAGGGGCACCGCCCGGTAGGGGGTGCCCGCGGCCCGGGCGGCGTGGGCGTAGTGGGGGAAGGAGGGGCTCAGGTCCAGGACCTCCTCCGCGGCCAGGGCTAGGGCCAGGATGAGGAGGTTGGACCCCGGGGCCAGGACCACCCCCTCCTCGGGCCAGCCCAGAAGGGCGGAAAGCCTCTTCCTCAGGCCTTCCGCGTGGATCTCCGGGTACCGGTTCCAGGGGAGGCGGGCCATGCGCTTTAAGGCCTCCTCCTTAAGGGGTGGGGGGAGGTCAAAGGGGCTTTCGTTCTGGTCCAGCTTGACGGGGGCCTCTAAGGAGGCGTAGGGGTAGGGGGCGAGGCCCCGGAGGTGGGGTTTAAAGGCCCTCATGGGTCAAGTATAGGGGCAACCCCCTTGCCCAACCCGCCGGGGGCGCTTAAAGGAAGCGCACCACCCGCTCCAGGGGCAGGCGGTGGTGGGGGAAGCCCTCCTCCGCGGGGTAGCCCACGGGGAGGAGGGCGGGGATGGCCGCGTGGGCGGGCAGGCCCAGAAGGGCCTTCACCCGCTCGGGGTCAAAGCCCAGCATGGGCACGCTGGCCAGGCCGTACCCCTGGAGGAGAAGGAGGAGGTAGCCCAGGAGGATGTAGCTCTGCCCCGCCCCCCACTGGGCCCGCGCCTTGGGGTCCATCCCGGCGAAGGCCTTCAGGATGCTGGCCTTCTGGGCCTCGCGCCTTTCCCCTTGCACGCCCGGGTGGATGACCTCCTCCAGGTGGGCCAGGGCGTCCTCCATGTCCGCGTAGAGGACCAGGACCACCGGGGCCTCCTCCACCTGGCGCTGGCCGAAGGAGGCTTCCTTGAGGGCCCTTTTCAGCTCCGGGTCCCGCACCGCCAGGATGCGCCAGGGCTGGAGGTTCCAGGCGGAAGGGGCCTTCAGGGCCAGTTCCAGGACCTCCCTAAGGAGGGGCTCGGGGATGGGGTCGGGCCTGTAGCGGCGGATGGAGCGCCTTTCCAGGGCGGCGGTGCGCACGTCGCCGGGCTTGGGTAGGGTCGTCATAGGGCCATAG
This sequence comes from Thermus oshimai DSM 12092, assembly GCF_000373145.1. Lineage (NCBI taxonomy): Bacteria > Thermotogati > Deinococcota > Deinococci > Thermales > Thermaceae > Thermus > Thermus oshimai. The sequence goes on along the minus strand of NZ_KB890602.1, from coordinate 393,965 downwards.
GGTAAGGGGGAGGGGCGCGGGCTTTTGTGAACGAAAGAACAGAAGGATCCCGCCGGAGCGAAAGCTCCGGGAGCGCTTAAAAGTGGGTGTACCCCTGCCGGGGCACGAGCTCGCCCCAGAAGTACACCCCCTCCCCCTCCCCCACCCTTCCTGCGCGGAAGAGGGGAAGCCCGGCCCCTTCCGCGCGGGCCAGGACCTCGCTCTCCCTTTCCGGGGGCACCAGGAGCACCGCCTCAAACTCCTCGCCCCCATAGAGGACCAGCGCCCTGGCCTCCCCCTCCCCCCCGGCGAAGGCCAGGACATCGGGGTGAAGGGGGAGGGCCTCGAGGTCCACCCGCACCCCAAGCTCCGAGACCTGCCAGAGGGTTTCTGCCAGGCCATCGGAGGAGTCCAAGGCCCCCCGGAGGAGGCCCTCTAGGGCCAGGAGCTCGAGGCGCGGCAGGGGGTAGAAGGCCGCCTCCCGGATGAGGGGGAAGGCCTCGAGGGCCCGCCCCTGGTAGTGGGCCCGGATGGCGGCCCCCACCCGCCCCCAGCGGTCCCCCGCGAGGTAGAGGAGGTCCCCGGGGAGGGCCCTCCGGGGCAGGGGGGCCCGGGCGGGGCCAAAGCCGCTCACCGTGAGGGCCACCTCAGGCCCCCGGTTGGTGTCCCCCCCGAGGAGAAAGGCCCCAAGCCGCCTCGCCGCCTCCGCCGCCCCCTCCACCAGCCGCCTCGCGAAGTCCACCTCCAGGTCCTCGGGGAGGAAAAGGCCCAGGGTGAAGCCCAGGGGCCGGGCCATCTTGGCGAGGAGGTCCGAGGCCGTGGCCGCCACCCCCCGGAAGCCCACCTCAAAGGGGCCCATCCCCTTTAGGGCCACCTCCCGGTAGAGGAAGCCGTCCGTCTTCAGGAGCCAGGCCCCCTCCCCCACCCACACCCCCCCCGCGTCGTCCCCCGGAGGGAGGGGGGCTCCTTCCGGGTAGCCCAGGGGGGCAAGCCCCTTGAGGAGGGCCCTTTCCCCGATGTCCCGAAGCCGCATGCCCCTAAGGTACAGGGTATGATGGCGGCGTGTGCCGGCTTGACCTGTGCCGAACCCCGGCCCAGGGCCCCCTTCTCCTGGTGGAGGTCCTCCCCGCGGGAAGCCTCCTCACCGCCCTCCTCGCCCGGGGCGCGGAGGCGGTCTGGGTGGCCCCCGGGCCCAAGGTGGCCCGGCTCCTGGCGGAGGAGCTCGGGGCCAAGGCCCTCCTTTTGGGAGAGGCGGAGGGGTTCCCCCCTGAGGGCTTCCACGGCCGCCTGGCCCTGGCGGACCTGCCGGGGCTTCAGGTGGAAGGCCGCCTCCCCATCCTGGCGGCCCCCACCCTGTACGAAAGCCTCCTCCCGGAGGAGGAAGAGGTCTACCTGGCCAACTTCCGCAACGCCAAGGCCGTCCTGGAACGGTTCTCCGGGGAAAAGGGCCTCACCTTAAGGCCCGCGGGGGCCCCTGAGCCCCTCCTCTCGGCCCTGGTGGCCGCGGGCTTCCTCCTAAAGCGCCTCCGGCCCGAAGGCCCCCCCCACATGGCCGCCCTCCTCCTCAAGGCCTTCCCCGACCCCCAGGAGGCCCTGTTCCAGAGCGAGGAAGGGCAGGCCCTCCACCGCCAGGGGCGCACGGAGGAGCTGGCCCTAGCCAGCCTCATCGGGGTGGACCCGGTGGTGCCCACGCTGGTGGAAAAGCGCCGCTACCCCAAGGCGGCCTACGGCCTGAGCCAGGACCGCCTGGCCTACCGCTTCGCGCCATGGAACGGCTAACCCTCCTCGGCCTCCCCTTAGACCCCGTGGACATGGAAGGGGCTTTGGAGCGCATCGGGCGCTTCCTGGAGGAGGGGGGGGCGCACCAGGTGGTCACCCTGAACCCGGAGATCGCCGTGCGGGCCCAGGAGGACGAGGCCTTGAGGCGGGCGGTCCTCGAGGCCGAGCTCGTCACCCCGGACGGGGTGGGGATCCTCTGGGCGGCCCAAAGGCTTTGCGGAGTGGAGCTTAAGGAACGGGTCACCGGGATAGACCTCACCCTGGCCCTCCTCGGGCGTTTTCCCGGCCTCCGGGTCTACCTGCTTGGGGGAAGGCCCGGGGTGGCGGAAAAGGCGGCCAAAGAGGTGGCCCGGCTTGGGGGGGAGGTGGTGGGCTTCCACCACGGCTACTTCCGGGAGGAAGGCCCTGTCCTGGAGGACATCCAAAAGAAAGCCCCCGACCTTCTCCTGGTGGGCATGGGGGAGCGGCAGGAGGTCTTCATCCACCGGAACAAGGCCCACCTAGGGGCCCGGGTGGCCATGGGGGTGGGGGGCACCCTGGACGTGCTGGCGGGGGAGGCCAAACGCCCCCCCCTTTGGGCCCAGCGGCTGGGGCTGGAGTGGCTCTTACGGGTGGGCCTGGACCCTAAGCGCTGGCGCCGGGCCCCCAGGCTTTTCCGCTTCGCTTACATGGTCCTCAGGGAAAAAGGCTAGCATGGGGGCATGAAGCGGCTTGCCCTTCTCCTTTTCCTGGTCCCGGCCCTGGCCCAGGGCCTGGTTCTGCCCTTTGAGGGGCCTAGGGGGTACCAGCTGGCCCAGGCCTTCGCCCTGGGGCTCCAAGCCCCCCCGCCCACCCTTCTCGCCCTCCTCCTCCCCGAGCCCCCCTGGCGGCAGGGGTATGAGCTCGTGGGAGGGCTGTACACCCAAGCGGGGGCCGCCTTGGCCCGGGAGATCACCGGCGCGGACTGGGTCCTCCTGGGCCGGGAGGAGGAACGGGGCCTGAGGGTCTTCCTGGCAAAGGGGGACGGGGTGGAGGAGGGGCTTTTCCCAACCCCCGGGCTCGCCTGGCTCTGGCTCCAGGGGAAGGGCCTCGCCCCCCGCTATAGTCCCCTCCCCGAGCCCCTTCTCCCCGAGGAGAGGCTCCGGGCCCTGGCCCAAGGGGAAGACCCCGATCCCCTGCACCGATCCGCCCTGGACCTTAAGGAAGGCCGGGGAAGCGGGCTTTTGGAAGGCCTCCTTCCGGGGAGGCTCCTCCTCCTCTGGCAGGGGAGGCCTCCAGCGGCCTACGAGGCCCTGGACCTCCTGGCCCAGGGGAAGAAGGAGGAGGCCCTACGGGCCGCGGAGGGCCTGGAGAAGGGGGGGCTTCTGGACCGGCTCACCGCCCACCTCCTCTACCGGGCCCTGGAGGACGGGCGCTGGAAGGGAAGCGCCCGCGCCCTGGCGGAGGCCTACCCCTACCTGGCCTTCGCCTGGGAGGAGGTGAGCTTCGCCGCCTTCGAGGAAGGAAGGGGGGAGGAGGCCCGGGAGGCCCTCCTCAAGGCCCTAAAGCTCCGGCCCGACCACTGGCTCTACTGGACCAACCTGGGCTGGGCCCACTACCTCACGGGGGACCTCCCCCGGGCCATCCTGGCCTCGGAGCGGGCGGTAAGGCTTGCCCCAAACGCCACCGCCTACTACAACCTGGGGCTTTTCCGGGCGATCTATGGGGACGTCCTGGGGGCCAAGGCCGCCTACGACCGCGCCTTAAGGCTGGACGAAGGGGAAGACGTGGAGGCCGCCCTCAAGGACCTGGAGGAGCGGGAAGAGCCCCTCGCCCTCTTCTTCCGGGCCTACCTCTCGGAGCGGGCGGGCCTCGAGGCCAAGGCCCTCTACCGGGCCTTCCTGGAGGCCCGCCCCCGCCACCCCGCCGCCCCCCTGGCCCAAAGAGCCCTAAAACGGCTGGAAGGGGACGGGGTGGCCCTAACCCTCCTCCGGCTGGTCCTCATCCCGGGCGACCGGGACGCCAGGCCCTTCCGGGCCGGGGAGGCCATCTTCCCCGAGGTGCGCCTGGAGGGAAGCCCCTTCCTCCCCAAAGGGGAGCTCCGGGTGGCCCTCCTAGCCCCCGAAGGGCCCGTGGCGGAGGAGGCCAAGCCCCTGGGCTTCCCTCCCCTCACCACCGCCCTGGTGGAAACGGGCCCCGCGGTGACCCCCAAGGCCCCCGGGCGGTACACCCTGGAGGTCCGCTACGGCCCGGCCCGGGCAAGCCTCCCCCTGGAGGTGGGCCCCCCGAGCCTGGCCCGAAAGCTCTACGCCCTAGGCCTCCTGCCCAAGGACCTCTCCGGGCGGGACCTCCTCACCCCGGAGGAGGCCCTGGGGGAACGGGGCGAGGTTCTCCTGCTGGAAAGGACGGCGGAGGCCCTCAGGGAGGCCGCCCCCCTCGCCACCTCCGAGCGCCTAAGAAGCCCCCTGAAGGGCGGGCCCTTCGCGGGGAAAAGCGTCCAGGAGCTCCTAAGAGAGGCCACCCCGGAGCTCGCCCGGGCCTTCTACGAAAAGGTGGTGGAGGCCCCGGAGCTCCTTGGGGACCAGGACGCGGTGAACGCCTTCGTGAACTGGGTCCTTGAGGGGGAAAGGCCCTAGGGGGTAGATTGGCCCCGCTATGGACCAGGAAGCGAAGAAGAAAGCCCTGAGGAGCTTCACCTACGGCCTTTACATCCTCACGGCCCAAGACGGGGAGGACCTCGCCGCGGGCACGGTGAACTGGGTCACCCAGGCCTCCTTCCAGCCCCCCCTCATCGCCCTGGGGGTGAAGCGGGAAAGCCACCTCCACGCCCTCATCGCCAAGACGGGCCGGCTCGCCCTCATGACCCTACGGGCGGACCAGAAGGCCATCGCCCAGGACTTCTTCAAGCCCACCAAAAGGGAGGGGAACACCCTAAACGGCCACCCCTTTGAACCCTCCCCCACCTTTGGCCTCCCCCTCCTCACCGAGCTCCCCTACTGGCTCGAGGCCGAGGTCCGGGCCCTCCTCGCCCTGGGGGACCACAGCCTGGTGGTGGCCGAGGTGGTGGAGGCGGGGGTCAGGGAGGAGGCCAAGCCCCTGGTCATGTGGGACACGGGCTGGTTCTACGGGGGCTAAAGCGCCCCCATCCATGAGCAGAGGGCCCTCCAGGAAGCCCTGGAGGGCCTAGGCTTGGTGGAGCCGACGGGACTCGAACCCGTGACCTCCTGAGTGCGATTCAGGCGCGCTCCCAGCTGCGCCACGGCCCCACGCGCCCTTTAGGATAGCGAGGGGGCCTTTCCTTGTCTAGTCCCCTTCCCTAAGCCGCACCTCCACCCGGCCCTTCTTGTCCTTGACGGAAAGGCGGGCCTTGGCCTTCCCCTTGCGGTACTCCGCCTTCCACTCGTCCTTCTTCACCTCGTACTTCACCCTTACCCAGCCCCGGCGCCTAAGGTCCTCGTCGTGGTAGCGGAAGATGGCCTCCGCCCCCCGGGCCTGGTAGACCACCACCACCCCCTGGGGCTCAGGGATGCGCTCCACCACCACCGCCTGGGGAAAGAGGGTAACGCTTAGGGAGGCGGAGAGCTGGACCTCGAGGGCCAAGGCCAGGGCCAAAAACGGGAGGAGGAAAACGGTCTTACCCATACCCCTAACCCTACCCCAAAGCCCCCGCCCCCTTCGTGAGAGGGCCCTGAAGTACACTTAAGGCATGGACGAAGTTTGGCAGAAGCTTTCCGAGCCCTTCCCCCCGGAGGAGGTCCAGTGGCGCATCGAGGCCCTCTCCCGGGACCGGAAAAAAGCCCTGGTGGTCCCCTACGTGGACGCCCGCACCGTCCTGGACCGCCTGGACCGGGTGGTGGGCCCCGAGGGCTGGCACGACGAGTACCAGGTTCTGGCCGACGCGGAAAGGACCCTAAAGGACGAGCGCGGGGAAAGGCGGGAGCGGCTGGTGGAGGTGAAGTGCCGCCTCACCGTCCTCGGCACGACCAAGGAGGACGTGGGGGAGGGGGACTCCCTAAAGGCCGCCTTCTCCGATGCCCTAAAGCGGGCCGCGGTGAAGTTTGGGGTGGGGCGCTACCTCTACCGGCTGGAGAAGCAGTGGGTGGACTACGATGCGGAGAAGGGGCGCTTCACCCCCCCTAGGCTTCCCGCGCAGGAGGCGGTGGAGGAGGAAGAAAAACCGGAAGCCCACCGGCTCATAGACCAGCTCCTGGAAAGGCTGAAGGAAAAGGGCCTGGGTAAGGAGGCCGCCCGCATCCTCACCAAGTACGGGGGCTACGGCAAGACCCCCGAGGAGACCAAAAAGCTCTACGGGGAGCTAAGGAACCTCCTCAAGGGATGAGGATCGTCGCGGTCGGGGACCTCCACGCCAACTTCCCCGCCCTCTGGCGCATCCTCAAGGCCGAGGGGCTCCTGGGCCCCACCTTCCAGCCCACGGAGGCCTTAAGGAGCGGGGAGACCCGCCTGGTCCTCCTGGGCGACCTGGTCCACCCCAAGACCCCCAAGGACTACGAGCGCCTCACGGGGCTTTCCCCCTTTGACCCCGAAGACCCCCTGCACCTCCGCCTGGCCGCGGGGGCGCAGATCCGGGAGCTCTTCCGCCTCAAAGAGTTCCAGGAATCGGCCCCAAAAGGGGTGATCATCCTCCTGGGCAACCACGACGAGGCCGCCCTTAAGGGCGACCCCATCCTGGGCAACCGCCACCTCCTCCACCTGGAGTTCCACCCCGAGCGGGGGGGTAAGCCCCTCCCCGAACCCCTCAAGGCCTGGATGGCCGGTTTTCCCCGGGAGGTGGTGCTGGAGGGGGTCCACTTCGCCCACGTGGGCCCCGTGCCCTGGCTCCAGACCTACGATGAGCTCTTCTACGCCCACAGCGAGCCCAAAACCTGGTGGTTCATGACCCCGGACTACGTGGAGCGCATGGGCTTCCGCTTCGGGGTGTACGGGCACACCCCCATGCGGGAAGGGATCCTCCTCAAAGAGCGCTTCGCCCTCATAGACGCCCTGGACCTGGGGGAGTACCTGGAGATCTGGCCCGAAGACCCCCTAAGGGTGCGGGTCCGTAAGGTTTAGCCATGCCGAGCCTAAGGGAAGAGGTGCGCACCCTCCTCCACCGCCACGGGCTTAAGGCCGACAAGCGCTTCGGCCAGAACTTCCTGGTGGAAGAGGCGTACCTTAAGCGCATCGTGGAAGCGGCCCAGCCCTTCACGGGACCGGTCTACGAGGTGGGGCCGGGCCTGGGGTTCCTGACCAGGGCCCTGGCCCAGGCGGGGGCCCGGGTGACGGCCATTGAGAAGGACCTCCGGCTTAAGCCCGTCCTGGAGGAAACCCTTGCGGGGCTTCCGGTGGAGCTCCGCTTCCAAGACGCCCTCCGCTTTCCCTGGAAGGAGGTGCCGGAGGGAAGCCTTCTCGTGGCCAACCTCCCCTACAACATCGCCACCCCCCTGGTGACGGAGCTTCTGAAGACGGGGCGCTTCGCCAAGCTGGTCTTCCTGGTGCAGAAGGAGGTGGCCGAGCGCATGATGGCCAGGCCGGGCACCCCCGCCTACGGCCTCCTCTCCCTCAGGGTGGCCCACCACGCCCATGGGGAGAGGCTCTTTGACCTCCCCCCGGGGGCCTTCTTCCCGCCCCCCAAGGTCTTCAGCAGCCTGGTGCGCCTCACCCCCACGGGCCAGGGGGACGAGCCCGGGCTTTTCCAGCTCATCGAGGCCGCCTTCGCCCACCGGCGGAAGACCCTGAAAAACGCCCTGGAACAGGCGGGCTACCCTCGAGAGGCGGTCCTTAGGGCCCTGAAGGAGCTGGGCCTTCCCGAGGAGGTCCGGGCCGAGGCCCTGGACCTGGCCGCTTTCCGCGCCCTATGGGAAACCCTACACCAGAGTGTAGAAGTTGAGAACCGATAACCAGAGGGCTTACACCGATAGCCCACCCCCTGGTGTACCCCGCCCGGCTTGCGGAAAGGGGGAGGTGATAAGATAGGCGGGAATCGGGCGGGGCCTCCTTGGGGGTTTAGGGGCTCCAGCTCGTGAAGGTAGGCACGAAAGGAGGGGACCTTGGCGCCCATAGCGGAGTACATCAACGTTCTGATCTACGTGGGGGTGGCCCTGTTCATCGGGGTGGCGGCCCTTTTGGTGGGGGCCCTGCTCGGCCCCAAGAAGCCCGGGCGGGCCAAGCTCATGCCCTATGAATCGGGCAACGACCCCGCGGGGGAGGTGAAGCGCTTTCCCGTCCACTTCTACGTGGTGGCCATGCTCTTCATCCTCTTTGACGTGGAGGTGGCCTTCCTCTGGCCCTACGCGGTGAGCGCGGGGGAGCTTGGGCTTTACGGCTTCCTGGGGGTTCTGGCCTTCACCCTCCTCCTCCTGGCGGGCTTCCTCTACGAGTGGTGGAAGGGGGTGATGCGGTGGCACTGAAGGACCTTTTTGAGCGGGATGTCCAGGAGCTGGAGCGGGAAGGCATCCTCTTCACCACCCTGGAGAAGTTGGTGGCCTGGGGGCGGAGCAACTCCCTGTGGCCGGCCACCTTCGGCCTGGCCTGTTGCGCCATTGAGATGATGGCCTCCACCGATGCCCGGAACGACCTGGCCCGCTTCGGAAGCGAGGTCTTCCGGGCAAGCCCCAGGCAGGCGGACGTGATGATCGTGGCCGGGCGGCTTTCCAAGAAGATGGCCCCGGTGATGCGGCGGGTCTGGGAACAGATGCCCGACCCCAAGTGGGTCATCTCCATGGGGGCCTGCGCCAGCTCGGGGGGGATGTTCAACAACTACGCCATCGTGCAGAACGTGGACTCCGTGGTGCCCGTGGACGTCTACGTGCCCGGCTGCCCCCCGCGCCCCGAGGCCCTCATCTACGCGGTGATGCAGCTTCAGAAGAAGGTGCGCGGCCAGGCCTACAACGAACGGGGGGAGAGGCTCCCCCCGGTGGCCGCCTGGAAGAGGGGGTGAAGCGTGCGGCTTCAGCAGGTTCTGGAAGAGGCGGCGGCGCGGGGCTATCCCGTGGAGGACAACGGCCTCGGCAACCTCTGGGTGGTCCTGCCCCGGGAGGCCTTCAAGGAGACCATGGCCCGCTACCAGGCCCTGGGCTTCAACTACCTGGCGGACATCGTGGGGATAGACTACCTCACCTACCCCGACCCCCGGCCTGAGCGCTTCGCGGTGGTGTACGAGCTGGTCTCCTTGCCGGGGTGGAAGGACGGGGACGGGAGCCGCTTTTTCGTGCGGGTCTACGTGCCGGAAAAAGAGCCCCGCCTGCCCACGGTGACGGACCTCTGGGGAAGCGCCAACTTCCTGGAGCGGGAGGTCTACGACATGTTCGGCATCGTCTTTGAGGGGCACCCGGACCTGCGCAAGATCCTCACCCCGGAGGACCTCGAGGGCCACCCCCTGCGCAAGGACTTCCCCTTGGGGGAAACCCCCACCCTCTTCCGGGAGGGGCGGTACATCGTGCCCGCGGAGTTCCGCGCAGCCCTCACGGGCAAGGACCCGGGCCTCACCGGCTACCGCGGGGGAAGCCGCAAGGGGTATCGGGCGCTTTGGGCTGACCTGGTGAAGGCGAAGGAGGCCAAATGAAGGACTACCTGGACCCGGTGGAGACCCTGGAGGAGCCCAAAGAGCTCCGCACGGAGGTCATGACCCTGAACGTGGGGCCCCAGCACCCCTCCACCCACGGGGTCTTGCGGGTGGTGGTGACCCTATCGGGGGAGGAGGTCTTGGACCTCGTCCCCCACATCGGCTACCTCCACACCGGCTTTGAAAAGAACATGGAAAACCGGACGTATACGCAGGTCATCACGTATACGCCCCGGATGGACTACCTCCACTCCTTCGCCCACGACCTGGCCTACGCCCTGGCGGTGGAGAAGCTGGTGGGGGCGGTGGTGCCCCCCAGGGCCGAGACCATCCGCATCATCCTGAACGAGCTCTCGCGCCTTGCAAGCCACCTCGTCTTCCTGGGGACGGGGCTTTTGGACCTCGGGGCCCTCACCCCCTTCTTCTACGCCTTCCGGGAACGGGAGGCCATCCTGGACCTCTTTGAGTGGGTCACGGGCCAGCGCTTCCACCACAACTACATCCGCATCGGCGGGGTCAAGGAGGACCTGCCCGAGGAGTTTGTGCCCGAACTCAAGAAGCTTTTGGAGGTTCTGCCCCACCGTATAGACGAGTACGAGGCCCTCTTCGCGGAAAGCCCCATCTTTTACGAGCGGGCCCGGGGCGTGGGGGTCATCCCCCCCGAGGTGGCCATCAACCTGGGCCTCACCGGGGGCTCCTTAAGGGCCAGCGGGGTGAACTACGACGTGCGCAAGGCCTACCCCTACGGGGGTTATGAGACCTACACCTTTGACGTGCCCCTGGGGGAGCACGGGGACGTCTTTGACCGGATGATCATCCGCATCCGGGAGATGCGGGAGTCGGTGAAGATCATCAAGCAGGCCCTAGAACGGCTGGAACCCGGGCCGGTGCGCGACCCCAACCCCCAGATCACCCCGCCCCCAAGACCCCTCCTGGAAACCTCCATGGAGGCGGTCATCTACCACTTCAAGCACTACACCGAGGGCTTCCACCCCCCCAAGGGCGAGGTCTACGTACCTACGGAGTCCGCCCGGGGGGAGCTCGGCTACTACATCGTCTCCGACGGGGGAAGCATGCCCTACCGGGTCAAGGTGCGGGCCCCCAGCTTCGTCAACCTGCAAAGCCTCCCCTACGCCTCCAAAGGGGAGCAGGTGCCGGACATGGTGGCCATCATCGCCAGCCTGGACCCAGTGATGGGGGACGTGGACCGCTAGGAGGGAAGATGGGGTTCTTTGACGACAAGGAAGACTTCCTGAAGGAAACCTTCGCCAAGTACCCCGAGGAGGGGCGGCGGGCGGCCATCATGCCCCTCCTCAGGCGGGTGCAGCAGGAAGAGGGCTGGATCCGCCCCGAGCGGGTGGAGGAGATCGCCCACCTGGTGGGCACCACCCCCACGGAGGTCCTGGGGGTGGCGAGCTTTTACTCCTACTACCAGTTCGTGCCCACCGGGAAGTACCACCTGCAGGTGTGCGCCACCCTAAGCTGCAAGCTGGCCGGGGCGGACGAGCTTTGGGACCACCTGGTGGAGGAGCTCGGCATCGGCCCCGGGGAGGTGACCCCGGACGGGCTTTTCAGCCTGCAGAAGGTGGAGTGCCTGGGGAGCTGCCACACCGCCCCCGTGATCCAGGTGAACGACGAGCCCTACGTGGAATGCGTGACCCGCGCCCGGCTTAAGGCCCTTTTGGAAGGGCTTCGGGCGGGCAAAAGGCTTGAGGAGATTGAGCTTCCTGGCCGCTGCGGCCACCACGTGCACGAGGTGGAGGTATGACCGGGCCCATCGTTTCCGGAAAAGACCCCCGGTTTGAGCGGACCCTCTACGCCCACGTGGGGAAGGAGGGGAGCTGGACCCTGGACTACTACCTCCGCCACGGAGGGTACGAGACGGCCCGGAAGGTCCTCAAGGAGAAAACCCCCGAGGAGGTCATAGAGGAGGTCAAGCGCTCGGGGCTCAGGGGCCGGGGCGGGGCGGGCTTCCCCACCGGGGTCAAGTGGAGCTTCATGCCCAAGGACGGGCGGCAGCACTACCTCATCTGCAACGCCGACGAGTCCGAGCCCGGGAGCTTCAAGGACCGGTACATCCTGGAGGACGTCCCCCACCTCCTCATCGAGGGGATGATCCTGGCGGGCTACGCCATCCGGGCTACCGTGGGCTACATCTACGTGCGGGGGGAGTACCGGAAGGCGGCGGACCGCCTCGAGGCGGCCATCCAGGAGGCCTTGGCGCGGGGCTACCTGGGGGACAACCTCTTCGGCACGGACTTCAGCTTCCGCCTCTACGTCCACCGGGGGGCGGGGGCCTACATCTGCGGGGAGGAGACCGCCCTCATGAACTCCCTGGAGGGCCTAAGGGCGAACCCCCGCCTCAAACCCCCCTTCCCCGCCCAGTCCGGGCTTTGGGGGAAGCCCACCACCATCAACAACGTGGAAACCCTGGCCTCGGTGGTGCCCATCCTGGAGCGGGGCGCGGACTGGTTCGCCAGCATGGGCACGGAGGGCTCCAAGGGGATGAAGCTCTACCAGATCTCGGGGCCCGTGCGGCGTCCTGGGGTCTACGAGCTCCCCATGGGGACCACCCTCCGCGAGCTCATCTACGACTGGGCGGGAGGACCTTTGGAACCCATCCAGGCCCTCATCCCCGGGGGGTCCTCCACCCCACCCCTCCCCTTCACGGACGAGATCCTGGACACCCCCATGAGCTACGAGCACCTGCAGGCCAAGGGCTCCCTCCTCGGCACCGGGGGGGTCATCCTCATCCCCGAGCGGGTGAGCATGGTGGACGCCATGTGGAACGTGACCCGCTTCTACGCCCACGAGTCCTGCGGCAAGTGCACCCCCTGCCGGGAGGGGGTGGCGGGGTTCATGGTGAACCTCTTCGCCAAGATCGGCTCTGGAGAAGGGGAGGAAAAGGATGTGGCCAACCTGGAAAACCTGCTGGACCTCATCGAGGGCCGCTCCTTCTGCCCCCTGGCGGACGCGGCCGTCTGGCCCGTGCGGGGGTCCTTGCGCCACTTCAAGGACCAGTACCTGGCCTTGGCTCGGGAAAAGCGGCCCGTGCCCAAGGTGAGCCTCTGGAGGTAGCATGGTAAGGGTCAAGGTCAACGACCGCTACGTGGAGGTGCCCCCGGGGACCAGCGTCATGGACGCGGTCTTCCACGCGGGGTACGACGTGCCCCTCTTCTGCTCCGAGCGCCACCTCTCCCCCATCGGGGCCTGCCGCATGTGCCTGGTGCGCATCGGCCTCCCCAAGCGGGGCCCGGACGGGAAACCCCTTCTTAACGAGAAGGGGGAGCCCGAGATCCAGTGGCAACCCAAGCTCGCGGCGAGCTGCGTCACCGCGGTGGCCGAGGGGATGGTGGTGGACACCCTCTCCGACCTGGTGCGCCAGGCCCAGGCGGGGATGGTGGAGTTCACCCTCTTAAACCACCCCCTAGACTGCCCCACCTGCGACAAGGGCGGGGCCTGCGAGCTCCAGGACCGCACGGTGGAGTACGGGCTTTACGAGAAGTACTACCAGGAAAACCCCCTGGCGCTTCCCGTCTACACCCGCTTTGAGTTCACCCGCCGCCACGTGGACAAGCACCACCCCCTCTCCCCCTACATCGTCCTGGACCGGGAGCGGTGCATCCACTGCAAGCGGTGCGTGCGCTACTTTGAGGAGATCCCGGGGGACGAGGTCCTGGACTTCATTGAGCGGGGGGTGCACACCTTCATCGGCACCATGGACTTCGGCCTCCCCTCGGGGTTTTCGGGCAACATCACGGACATCTGCCCCGTGGGGGCCCTACTGGACCTCACCGCCCGCTTCCGGGCCCGGAACTGGGAGATGGAGGAAACCCCCACCCACTGCGCGCTTTGCGCGGTGGGGTGCGGGATCACCGCGGACACCAGGAGCGGGGAACTCCTCCGCATCCGCGCCCGGGAGATCCCCGAGGTGAACGAGATCTGGCTCTGCGACGCGGGCCGCTTCGGCCACGAGTGGGCGGACCAGAACCGGCTCAAGACCCCCCTGGTGCGCCGGGAGGGGCGGCTTGTGGAGGCCAGTTGGGAGGAGGCCTTCCAGGCCATCCGGGAGGGGCTTAAGGAGGTCCCCAAGGAGAAGGTGGGGCTTTACCTCTCGGGGGACGCCACGCTGGAGGAGGGCCTCATGGCCGCGGAGCTGGCCCAGGCCCTCGGCACCCCCCACCTGGACTTCCAGGGCCGCACCCCCGCCCCCCTGGGCCTCTTCCCCACGGCCACCTTAGAGGAGCTCTTGGAGGCGGACTTCGCCCTGGTCCTCGGGGACCCCACGGAGGAGGCCCCCATCCTCCACCTCCGGCTTTCCGAGTTCGTGCGGGGCCTCAAGCCCCCCTTCCGCTTCCACCACGGCACCCCCTTCGCCGACCTCGCCATCAAGGAAAGGATGCCCAGGCGGAAGGAGAAGCTCGCCGTCTTCGCCCCCCACCCGGTGGAGGTCATGAAGTGGGCGGGGGTGGCGGAGGTCCACGCTCCGGGGGCGGAGCGGGAGGTCCTCCTGGCCCTCCTCGGGGAGAAGGAGGGGAGCGGGGCGGTGCAGCGGGCCAAGGCCGCCTGGGAAAAGGCGGAAAGGCCCGTCCTCATCCTGGGGGCCGGGGTGCTCCAGGACACGGTGGCCGCGGAGCGGGCGAGGATCTTGGCCGAGCGCAAGGGGGCCAAGGTCCTCCCCATGCCCCCCGCCGCCAACGCCCGGGGCCTCGAGGCCCTAGGCGTCCTCCCCGGGGAGGGGGGCGCGGGCTGGGACGAGGCCGGGGCCCAGGCGGCCTACTACGGCTACGTGCCCCCGGAGGAGGCCCTTAAGGGCAAGCGTTTCCTCCTCTTCCACCTCTCCCACCTCCACCCCCTGGCGGAACGGTACGCCCACGTGGTCCTGCCCGCCCCCACCTACTACGAGAAGCGGGGGCACCTCCTGAACCTGGAAGGCCGCCTCCTCCCCCTAAGCCCCGCCCCCATAGAGAACGGGGAGGCGGAGGAGGCCCTGCAGGTCCTGGCCCTCTTGGCGGAGGCCCTCTCCGTAAGGCCCCCCTTCCGGCTCCGGCTGGAGGCGGAAAAGGCCCTCAAGCGGAGGTTCCCCGAGCCCCTCAAGGTCTTCCCCCACCGCACCAAAACCCTAAGGCCCAAGGAACGGGTGGGCCGGCTCTACTTCCGGCCCACCATGTGGAAGGCCCACCAGCTCACGGGGCGGGTGGCCTTCCAGCCCAGGCTGGAGGTCCACCCCGAGACCGCCCGCCAGGAGGGCCTAAGAGAGGGCATGCGGGTGGCGGTGGAAACCCCCTTCGGCCGCCTCGAGGCCCAGGTGGCCCTGGAGGAGGCCCTGCCCCAGGGCTTCCTCTACCTGAGCGCCTTAGGGCCCTACGCGGGCCGCCTGAGCCCGGCCCAGATCCTGGTGCCCGCAGGAGGTGAAGCGTGAACCCCTACCCCCTGGACCCCTACTGGATGGTGGCCCTAAAGGCCCTTCTGGTGGTCGTCGGCCTCCTCACCGCCTTCGCCTTCATGACCCTCATTGAAAGGAGGCTCCTCGCCCGCTTCCAGGTGCGCATGGGGCCCAACCGGGTGGGGCCTTCGGGCCTCTTCCAGCCCATCGCCGACGCCATCAAGAGCATCTTCAAGGAAGACCTGGTGGTGGAGCGGGCGGACAAGGTCCTCTTCGTCCTGGCCCCCCTCATCGGGGTGGTCTTCGCCCTCTTGGCCTTCGGGGCCATCCCCTTTGGCCCTCCGGGGAGCTTCTTCGGCTTCCAGCCCTGGGTGGTGAACCTGGACCTGGGCCTCCTCTACCTCTTCGCGGTGAGCGAGCTGGCCATCTACGGCATCTTCCTCTCGGGGTGGGCCTCGGGGAGCAAGTACAGCCTCCTGGGCTCCTTACGCTCCTCGGCAAGCCTCATCTCCTACGAGCTCGGCCTAGGCATCGCCCTTCTCGCCCCCGTGCTCCTGGTGGGGAGCCTCAACCTGAACGACATCGTGAACTGGCAGAAGGAGAACGGCTGGCTCGCCCTCTACGCCTTCCCCGCCTTCCTGGTCTACCTCATCGCCGCCCTGGCCGAGGCCGCCCGCACGCCCTTTGACCTCCCGGAGGCCGAGCAGGAGCTGGTGGGCGGCTACCACACGGAGTACAGCTCCATCAAGTGGGCCCTCTTCCAGATGACGGAGTACATCCACTTCATCACCGCCAGCGCCCTCATCCCCACCCTCTTCCTGGGGGGCTGGACCATGCCCTTCCTGAACGTCCCCTACCTCTGGATGTTCCTGAAGATCGCCTTCTTCCTCTTCGTCTTCATCTGGATCCGGGCCACCTGGTTCCGCCTGCGCTACGACCAGCTCCTCCGCTTCGGCTGGGGCTTCCTCTTCCCCGTGGCCCTGGTCTGGTTCCTGGTGACCGCCTTCGTGGTGGCCCTGGACCTGCCCCGGGCCTACCTGCAGTACCTCTCCCTCCTGAGCTTCCTGGTGGTCTTGGGCGGTCTTCTCTACAGCCCCAAGAAGGCCCCCAAAGGAGGTGCCCTATGACCCTAAAGGCCCTGGCCCAAAGCCTCGGGATCACCCTGAAGTACTTCTTCTCCAAGCCGGTCACCATCCCCTACCCCGACGCCCCCGTACCCCTAAAGCCCCGCTTCCACGGCCGCCACGTCCTCACCCGCCACCCCAACGGCCTGGAGAAGTGCATCGGCTGCTCCCTCTGCGCGGCCGCCTGCCCCGCCTACGCCATCTACGTGGAGCCCGCGGAGAACGACCCGGAAAACCCCGTGTCCGCCGGGGAGCGCTACGCCAAGGTCTACGAGATCAACATGCTCCGGTGCATCTTTTGCGGGCTCTGCGAGGAGGCCTGCCCCACGGGGGCCATCGTCCTGGGGTACGACTTTGAGATGGCGGACTACCAGTACTCCGACCTCATCTACGGCAAGGAGGACATGCTGGTGGACGTGGTGGGCACCAAGCCCCAGCGCCGGGAGGCCAAGATGACGGGCAAGCCCGTAAAGCCGGGCTACACCGTGCCCTACGTGCGCCCCGAGCTGGAGGGCTTCAAGGCCCCAAAGGAAGGAGGTAAGCGGTGAGCCCCTGGGAAGCCTTGGCCCTCCTCCTCCTCGCCCTCACCGGGGTCCTGGTGGTCACCCTCAGGAACGCCATCCACGCCGCCTTGGCCCTCATCCTGAACTTCCTGGTCCTGGCGGGGGTCTACGTGGCCCTCGAGGCCCGCTTCCTGGCCTTCACCCAGATCATCGTCTACGCGGGGGCCATCGTGGTCCTCTTCCTCTTCGTCATCATGCTCCTCTTCGCCGCCCAGGGCGAGGTGGGGTTTGACCCTCTGGTGCGAAGCCGCCCCCTGGCGGCCCTCCTAGCCCTAGGGGTCTTCCTGGTCCTCTTCAGCGGCCTCCAGGGCCTGGGCCTTACCCTGGACAAGGACCTGGGCGGGGGGCTCCCCCAGGCCCTAGGGCCCCTCCTCTACGGGGACTGGCTCCTCGTCCTCCTCGCGGTGGGCTTCCTCCTCATGGCCGCCACGGTGGTGGCCGTGGTCCTGGTCCAGCCCAATAGGCCTCTGGACGCCCTTAGGGAGGAGGAGCGCAAGGAAAAGGAGGTGGTGCGGTGAACTACCTCTTGGCCTCGGCCCTGCTCTTCTCCTTGGGGGTCTATGGGGTCCTCACCCGGAGGACGGCCATCCTCCTCTTCCTCTCCATTGAGCTCATGCTGAACGCCGCCAACCTGGCCTTCATCACCCTGGCCAAGGCCTACGGGCTTGCGGGCCAGGTGGCCGCGCTCTTCGTCATCGCGGTGGCCGCCGCGGAGGTGGCGGTGGGCCTCGGCCTCATCGTGGCCGTGTTCCGCCACCGGGAGAGCACCGCGGTGGACGACCTGTCCCAGCTTAGGGGGTGAACATGGCGCTTCTCGGAACCATCCTCCTTCCCCTCCTGGGCTTCGCCCTCCTGGGGCTTTTCGGCCGCAGGATGAAGGAGCCCCTGCCCGGCGTGCTGGCCTCCCTTCTGGTCCTGGCCTCGTTTCTGCTGGGAGTGGGCCTCCTCCTTAGGGGGGGTGCCCACTTCCACGCGGAGTGGCTCCCCGGGATCCCCTTTAGCCTCCTTCTGGACAACCTCTCCGGCTTCATGCTCATCATCGTCACCGGGGTGGGCTTCCTCATCCACGTGTACGCCATCGGCTACATGGCGGGGGACCCCGGCTATAGCCGCTTCTTCGCCTACTTCAACTTCTTCATCGCCATGATGCTCACCCTGGTCCTGGCCGACAGCTACCCGGTGATGTTCATCGGCTGGGAGGGGGTGGGCCTGGCGAGCTTCCTCCTCATCGGCTTCTGGTACCAAAACGTCCAGTACGCGGACAGCGCCCGCAAGGCCTTCATCGTGAACCGCATCGGGGATTTGGGCTTCATGCTGGGCATGGCCATCCTCTGGGCCCTCTACGGCACCCTCTCCATCAGCGAGCTCAAAGAGGCCCTGGAAGGCCCCCTGAAGAACCCCGAGCTCCTGGCCCTGGCCGGGCTCCTCCTCTTCCTTGGGGCGGTGGGGAAGAGCGCCCAGGTGCCCCTCATGGTCTGGCTCCCCGACGCCATGGCCGGCCCCACCCCGGTTTCCGCCCTCATCCACGCGGCCACCATGGTGACCGCGGGGGTCTACCTCATCGCCCGGAGCTCCTTCCTTTATAGCGCCCTGCCGGACGTCTCCTACACCATCGCGGTGGTGGGCCTCCTCACCGCCTTCTACGGGGCCCTTTCCGCCTTTGGCCAGACGGACATCAAGAAGATCGTGGCCTACTCCACCATCAGCCAGCTGGGCTACATGTTCCTGGCCGCGGGGGTGGGGGCCTACTGGGTGGCCCTCTTCCACGTCTTCACCCACGCCTTCTTCAAGGCCCTCCTCTTCCTGGCCTCGGGGAGCGTGATCCACGCCCTGGGCGGGGAGCAGGACGTGCGGAGGATGGGGGGGCTTTGGAAGCACCTGCCCCAGACGCGCTGGCACGGCCTCATCGGGGCCCTGGCCCTGGGGGGGCTTCCCCTCCTCTCGGGCTTCTGGTCTAAGGACGCCATCCTCGCCGCCACCCTCACTTACCCCTTCGGGGGGATGGGCTTTTACGTAGGGGCCCTTCTGGTGGCGGTCCTCACCGCCATGTACGCCATGCGCTGGTTCGTCCTGGTCTTCTTAGGGGAGGAGCGGGGCCATCACCACCACCCCCACGAGGCCCCGCCGGTGATGCTCTGGCCCAACCACCTCCTGGCCCTGGGCTCGGTGCTGGCGGGGTACCTGGCCCTGCCCCACCCCTTGCCCAACGTCCTCGAGCCCTTCCTGAAGCCCGCCCTGGCGGAGGTGGAAGCCCACCACCTCTCCCTGGGGGCGGAGTGGGCCCTCATCGGCCTCTCGGCCCTGGTGGCCCTCCTGGGCCTTTGGGCCGGGTACACCTTCTTCCAGAAGAAGGCCCTTCCCGGCTGGTACCTGGCCTTTGAGGCCTGGTCCCGGGAGGCCTTCTACGCGGACCGGATCTACAACGCCCTCATCGTGAACCCCTTAAAGGCCCTGGCGGAGGCCCTCTTCCTGGGGGATGGGGCTCTCCTTAAGGGGTTCTTCGGGCTTGGGGGCACGGTGCGGGACCTGGGGCAGGGCCTAACCCGGCTCCAGGCGGGCTACCTTAGGGTGTACGCCCTCCTCTTCGTGCTGGGCGTGCTGGTCCTTCTGGGGGTGATGCGGTGGTAATCCTGGCCATCCTCCTACCGGTCCTCTTCGGGCTTCTCCTCCTCCTAGGACTCCCCCGGGGCCTTGGCCTCCTGGGGGCGGGGCTTACCTTCCTCCTCAACCTCTACCTCTTCCTGGCCCACCCGGGCGGGGTGGCCTACGGGGTCCAGGCCCCCCTGCTCCCCGGGCTTGGGGTCTACTGGGCTTTCGGGCTGGACGGGCTTTCCGCCCTCTTCTTCCTCACCGTAAGCCTCACGGTCCTCCTGGGGGCGCTTCTTGCGCGGGTGGAGGGGCGCTTCCTGGGGCTCGCCCTCCTCATGGAGGGGATGCTCCTGGGGCTTTTTGCCGCCCGGGACCTTCTCGTCTTCTACCTCTTCTTTGAGGCGGCCCTCATCCCCGCCCTCCTCATGCTCCTCTTCTACGGGGGGGCGGAGCGGGTGCGGGCCCTTTACACCTTCCTCCTCTTCACCCTGGCGGGGTCCTTGCCCATGCTGGCGGCCATCCTGGCGGTGAAGGCCTTGGGGGGAAGCCCGAGCTTCCTCCTGGAGGACCTCCTGGCCCACCCCGTGAAGGGCAGCGCCGCCTTCTGGGTCTTCCTGGGCTTCGCCCTGGCCTTTGCCGTGAAGACCCCGCTTTTCCCCGTGCACGCCTGGCTTCCCCTCTTCCACCGTGAGAACCACCCCTCGGGGCTCGCGGACGCCCTGGGCACCCTCTACAAGGTGGGGGTCTTCGCCTTCTTCCGCTTCGCCCTGCCCTTGGCCCCGGAGGGCTTCGCCGAGGTGCAGGGGCTTCTCCTCTTCCTGGCGGCCCTTTCCGCCCTCTACGGGGCCTGGGTGGCCTTCAGCGCCCCGGATTTCAAAACCCTCCTGGCCTACGCCGGGGTATCCCACATGGGGGTGGCCGCCCTGGGGGTCTTCTCCGGCACGGAGGAGGGCGCTTTGGGGGGGCTTTTCCTCCTTGCGGCCAGCGGCGTGTACACCGGGGCCCTTTTCCTCCTGGTAGGCCGGCTTTACGAGCGGACCAGCACCCTGGAGATCGGGCGCTACCGGGGCCTGGCGAGAAGCGCCCCGGGGCTTGCCGCGCTCTTCCTCTTCCTCTTCCTGGCCATGATCGGCCTTCCGGGGCTGGCGGGCTTCCCGGGGGAGCTCCTCACCCTTCTTGGGGCCTATCAGGCAAGCCCCTGGCTCGCCGCTTTGGCCTTCCTCTCGGTGATCGCCGCCGCGGCCTACGCCCTTACCCCCTTCCAGAAGGCCTTCTGGGAGGAGGGGGGCAAGGAGGTGGCGGACCTAAAGGGGGAGGAGTGGGCCTTCGCCGGCCTTTCCGCCTTGGCCCTGCTCGCCCTCGGGCTCTTCCCGGGCTTCTTCTTGGAGGGCCTTGAGCCCCTGGCCGAGGCCCTGGCCCGGGCCTTAGGAGGTGGCGCATGACCCTTCTTGTCCTCGCCCTCTTCGCCGTGGCCCTGACCCTTTTGGGCTTCTTCGTCTCGGCAAGCCTCCTGAAGCGGCTCACCATCCTGGGGCTTTCCCTGGGGGTGGTGGCCCTCCTCGCCTCCTGGGGGAAGCCCCTGGAGGTGGGCCCCTACCGCGTGGACGGGGTGAGCCAGACCTTCACCCTTCTCGCCCTCCTGGGGGCCCTTTGGACGGTGGGGCTGGTGCGCTCCAGGCGGTTTGAGTTCCACCTCCTCGTCCTCTACGCCGCCTTAGGGATGCACCTCCTAGCCTCCACGAAGAACCTCATCCTCATGCTGGTGGCCCTGGAGGCCCTCTCCCTCCCCCTTTACGCCCTGGCCGCCTGGCGGCGGGGGGAGGGGCTGGAGGCCGCCCTCAAGTACTTCCTCCTGGGGGCCCTGGCCGCGGCCTTCTTCCTCTTCGGGGCGGCCCTCCACTTCGGGGCCACGGGGAGCCTCGAGGCGGGCGCCCCCGGGGCGGGCCCCCTCTACGCCCTGGCCCTGGGCCTCCTCCTGGTGGGCCTGGGCTTCAAGGTGGCCCTGGCCCCCTTCCACTTCTGGACCCCGGACGTCTACCAGGGGAGCCCCACCCCCGTGGTCCTCTTCATGGCCACCGGGGTCAAGGCCGCGGCCTTCGCCGCTCTGCTCCGGATCGCCACCCCGGGGCCCAGCGAGGCTCTGGCCCTCCTCGTGGCCCTTTCCGTCCTCCTCGGGAACCTGGCCGCTTTGGTCCAGAAGGAGGCCAAGCGCCTTCTCGCCTACAGCTCCATCGCCCACGCGGGCTACATGGCCCTGGCCCTCTACACCAATAACGCCCAGGCCCTGGGCTTCTACCTCCTCACCTACGTCTTGGCCACGGGCCTGGCCTTCGCGGTGCTCTCGGAGGTCTCCCCGGACCGGGTGCCCCTGGAAAGGCTCAAGGGGCTTTTCCATAAGGACCCCTTCCTGGGCCTGGCCCTCTTCCTCTCCGCCCTCTCCCTCCTCGGGCTTCCCCCCTTGGCGGGGTTTTGGGGGAAGTACCTGGTCTTCAGCGAGGCCGCCAAGGCGGGGCAGTGGGGGCTTTTGGTCCTCGCCCTCCTCACCAGCGCGGCGAGCGCCTACTACTACCTGGCCCTGGCCCTGGCCCCCTTCCAGAAGGGGGAGGCGGAGGCCGCCCCCAGGCCCCTGGCCCGGAACGTGGCCCTCCTGGTGGGGCTCCTGCTCCTCCTCCTCGGCCTCTTCCCGGGGACCGTCCTCCCCGCTCTGGCGGCAGGGGGCCAATAAATAGAGGCTTCCCTTTCCTCCCCGGGGCCTAAAGGCCCCGGGGAGCTTTATTCCTTGGCCAGGTCGTTGAAGCGCACGTGCTGGGCGTGGAACTGGAGCTCCACCGTGCCCGTGGGGCCGTTCCTTTGCTTGCCCACGATGATCTCCGCGATGCCCGCCTTCTCCGAGTGGGGGTTATAGTACTCGTCCCGGTAGATGAACATCACCAGGTCCGCGTCCTGCTCAATGGAGCCCGACTCCCTTAGGTCAGAGAGCATGGGGCGCTTGTTGGGGCGGTTCTCCACCGCCCGGGAAAGCTGGCTTAGGGCCAGGACGGGCAGGTTCAGCTCCCGGGCTAAGGCCTTGAGCCCCCGGGAGATGGCGGCAATCTCCTGCTGGCGGTTTTCCCCGTTCTTGCCCCCCCCGGGGCCGGACATGAGCTGGAGGTAGTCGATGACGATGAGCCCCACCCCGTACTGGTGCTTTAGGCGGCGGGCCCGGGCGCGGAGCTCCATGAGGGTGAGGTCCGAGGTGTCGTCAATGTAGATGGGGGCCTCGGAAAGGCGGCCCGCCACGTCCACCAGCCGGGTGAAGTCCCGGTCCGTGAGCTGGCCCAAGCGCACCCGGTTCATGTCTATGCGGGCCTCGGAGCACATCATGCGTAAGGTGAGCTGGGCCGCGGGCATCTCCAGGGAGTAGATCCCCACCCCCACCCCCTCCTTCAAGGCCACGTGCTGGGCGATGGTGAGGGCGAAGGCCGTCTTGCCCATGGCCGGGCGGGCGGCGATGATGTTTAAGGAGCCCGGGGCCAGGGCCCCGATGAGCTCGTCCAGCTCCTTGAAGCCCGTGCGCACCCCCGCCACCTGGCCCTTGCTCTGGTAGAGGGCCTCGATGTGCTCAAAGGTGTCGTGGACCAGCTCGCGCATGGGGCGGGCCTCCGCCTCCTTTTGGGCGAGGGCCACCTCGAGGATCCTCTTCCCCGCCTGGTCCAGGATCTCGTCCAGGCCCCCCGCCTCCTCGTAGGCCAGGCGCATGGCCTCCCCCGCGGCCTGGATGAGGCGCCTTAGGGCCCACTTCTCCGCCACGATGCGGGCGTAGTGCTCCGCGTAGGCCGCGGTGGGGGTAGCCTCGGAGAGCTCCAGGAGGTAGGAAAGCCCCCCCACCCCTTCAAGCTCCCCCCTCCGGCGGAGCTCCTCCTGCAGGGTGACCAGGTCCACGGGCTGGCCCTGGGCCCTCAGGGTCTGGATGGCGGCGTAGATCTTCCGGTGGGCCTCCGCGTAGAAGGCCTCGGGGGAAGGGAGGAGGCCCTCTATATCGTCCAAAACGCTGTGGTCCAGCATAATGGCCCCGAGGACGCTCTGCTCGGCCTCGAGGTTATGGGGGGGAATCCGGCCTTCCATAAGCCCTCCTAGGCTAAGCTGCCCCCCCCGCCTTCCGCCAGGGGGCCTTTCCCCGTGGTAAGGATTGGACCCTTACCGCCCTCTCAAGAAAAGGGGCTAGGCTTGGGGCATGGGCCGCCTTCTTCTGGGCCTTCTCCTCCTCCTTTCCGCCTGCCGGGGCCAGGAGGTCCCCCCGCCCTTCCACCTCCTGGAGGGGAGCGATCCTGTGGCCCTGAGGGACCTGGCCCTCCGGGGGGAGGGGTACGCCAGCCTCCTGGCGGGGGTGGCCCTCCTGGAAGAGGAGGGCCTACCCTTAGCTGAGCGGGCGGAGTACGCCTGGCGCTACGCCCTTTTCCTGGAGGAGGTGCGGGCCTTTGAGCCGGGCTGGGAGGCGAGGCCCTTTTGGCGTAGAGCGGCCCGCCTCCTGGAGGAGGCCAAAGACCCCCGGGCCTTCTCCGCCTGGGCGAGGCTTCTTCCGGAGGAGGAGGCCGCCTTTGCCCTCCTCCGCCTGGGAAGCGGGGAGAGGCTCTACGAGGCCCTTTTCCAAGGCCGGGCCTACCAGGTGCTCCTGGAGGTGCTCCCGGAAGGCGGGCGTCCGGATCTTAGGGCCCAGGCCCTCTACCGCCTGGGCCGCTACCGGGAGGCCCTTCCCCACTACCGGGCCTGGGCGGAACGGGACCCCAGGGGGTTTTTGGGCCTGGGCTGGGCCCTCTTCCAACTCGGGCGGCTGGAGGAGGCCGAGGCCGCCTTCCGCCGCTACCCCCACCCCGAAAGCCGCTACGCCCTGGGGCTTATCCGGGAGCGGCAGGGGCGCCGGGAGGAGGCGGTGGCCCTCTACCGGGAAAGCACCCCAGGGGGCCTCTGGCGGGCCACGGCCCTTCTGGAACGGGCAGGAAGGGCGGAGGAGGCCCTGCCCCTTTACCTGGAGCTTGCCCGGCGGGAAAGCCCCTACCGGGACGACGCCGCCCTTCGGGCCTACCTCCTGGCGGGGAGGCTGGGCTTAGGGGAGGCCCAAGCCCAGGCCCTGGCCCTCCTGGAAGGGGGGCTGGGCCTTTTGGTGGGCAAGAGGCCGCCCCCACCTCCCCCGGCCCCAAAGACCCCTTCCCCGCCCGAAGCGCCCCTCTTCCGGGGCCTCCTGCAGGCCGACCGGGACGGATGGGCCCGGGGGGTGGTGCGCCACGCCCTCTGGATGAGGCCCGGGGACTGGCCCGCCCTGGTCCCCCTCCTCTACGAGGGCGGGGCCTACCGGGAGGGGATCCGCGCCAGTTGGCCCAGCGCCTTGGCCTACCCCCGCCCCTACCGGGCCTGGGTGGAGGGGTACGCCCAGAGGGAAGGCCTAGACCCCAACCTTCTCTTCGCCCTCCTCCACGTGGAAAGCCGCTTTGACCCCCTGGCGGTGAGCCCCACGGGGGCCAAGGGGCTTGGGCAGTTCGTGGAGGCCACCTGGCGGGACGTGGCCCGGATGCTGGGGGAGGCCCCGGGAGACCCCTTTGACCCAAGGACGAGCATCCGCTACGCCGCCCGCTACCTGCGCTGGCTCTTGGACCGGTGCCAAAACGCCGTGCCCCCGGAAGGGGTACTGGCCTGCGCGGTCACCGCCTACAACGGCGGGATCGGCTACACCCTGAGGGGTCTGGCCCGGGAGGGGGACCTTTGGGCCTTTCTCCGCTTCCAGGAAAGGGACGAGCCCCGGGAGTACCTGGCCGGGGTCCTTTCCGCTTACGCCGCCTACCGGGCCCTAACCCTCTAGTCCCCACCCACCCTCCTGGCCCTTTCCGCCCAGGCGATGAGGGGCTTCAGGGCCAGGGGGGCGAAGAGGGTGGTGGCCACCACCATGAAGAGGACGATGGCGTACTCCTCCTCGTTCACCGCCCCCGCGGCCAGGCCCAAGGCGGCCACGATGAGGCCCACCTCCCCCCGGGGGGCCATGCCCACCCCCACCACGGTGGCCGCCCGGTACCCCTGGGTGAGGGCCCCCAGGAACCCGCCCAGGACCTTCCCTAGGATGGCGATGACGCTCACCACGGCCCCCGCCACCAAGGTGGCGGGCTGAACCAGGGCCGCAAGCTCCAGCCTCACCCCCACCATGGCGAAGAAGATGGGGGCTAAGAAACCCTCGATGGCGAAGATGGGCTCCTCCAACTTGTACTTTTCCCGAAGCTCGGCGAGGAGCATCCCCCCCAGGAACGCGCCCACGATGGGGGCGAGGCCGATGGTGGCCGCCAGGGCGGCCATCCCCACCCCAAAGGCCAGGGCAAAGCCCACGGGGCTCCCCACGGGGAGGCGGTCCAGGGGGAGGCGGGCGAAGAGGGGGGCCAGGGCCACGGCCACCCCCACGAAGGCCAGGGAGAGGAGGATGAGCTGGAGGATGGCCCCAAACTCCACGGCCCCGGTCTTGGCCACGCCGTTCACCACCGCCAGGACGATGAGGCCCAGGACATCGTCAATGACCGCGGCCCCCAGGATGATGCGGGCGTAGGGGCGGGAGAGCACCCCGAGCTCCTGCAGGACCCGGGCGGTGATGCCCACGCTGGTGGCCACCAAGGCGGTGCCCAGGAAAAGGGAGGGAAGGGTTTGGAACCCGATCTGGAGCCCAAAGAGGTACCCCCCCACGAAGGGGAAGGCCACCCCCAGGACGGCCACCAAAAAGGCCTCCTTGCCCACGGCCAGGATGTCCCTCAGGCGGGTCTCGAGGCCCACCATGAAGAGGAGGAAGATGGCCCCAAGCTCCGCCAAAAACTCCAGGATCTCCCCCTCGTGCACCCAGCCGAGGAGGGCCGGGCCCACCAGAATCCCCGCCAGGACCTCCCCGATGACCACCGGCTGGCCCAGCCTGCGGAAGAGGTAGGCCATGAGCTGGGCGGCCAGGAGAAGGTAGAAGACCTCGAGGATATGCCCCGCCCCGTGCATCAGGCCCTCCGCAGGAAGAACTTGAGGAAGTCGCTCCGGGTGATGATGCCCACCACCCGCCCCTCCCCGTCCACCACCGGCAGGTGGCGCACCCCCGTGGTCACCAGAATCCTAAGGGCCTCCCCCAGAGGGGTCTCGGGGTGGACCCGGGGGATCTCCCTTTGCATGGCCGCCTCCACCGGGGTCTTCTGGTAGCGCCGGTAGATCTCCTCCAGCACCCCCTCGTCCACCCACTCCCCGAAGAGCTGCCAGGCCTCCACGTCGGAAAAGGGGATGTTCTCGGGTCGGGGCAGGAGGTCCTCCACCTGGAGGAGGCCCAGAAGCCGCCCCTCCCCGTCCACCACGGGAAGCCCGCCGTAGCGCTTTTCCAGAAGGATTTCCGCCGCCCGCTCCAGGGTCTCCTCCGGTCCCACGCAGACGGGGTCTTGGGTCATGAGGTCCTGGACTTTCATGGTTAGGAGTCTACCAGCGCCGCCACCTGGGGGCAAAGGCCCGCACGGTGAAGGCCCCGAAGAGGAACCCCCCGAGGTGGGCCCAGAAGGCGATGCCGGGCACCCCGGCGAGGCCCTGAAGGAGCTGCAAGAGGGCCCAGTAGCCCAGGTAGAACCCCGCGGGCAGGGCCAAGGTGAAGGGCAGGATGAACCACACCAGGGCCACCACGTAGGCCCGGGGGAAAAGGACGTAGTAACCCCCAAGCACCGCGGACACGGCCCCGCTGGCCCCGATCATGGGCACGGAAGAGGCGGGGTCCATGATCCCCTGGGCCAGGGCCGCCGCCACCCCCCCAAGGAGGTAGAAGAGGAGAAAGCGCCCGTGGCCCAGGCGGTCTTCCACGTTGTCCCCGAAGATCCAAAGGAACCACAGGTTGGAGAAGATGTGGAAGAACCCCCCGTGGAGGAACATGCTGGTGAGGAGGCGGTACCCCTCCCCCAAGGGGTCTTGGAAGAAGAGGGCGGGGATGAAGCCCAAGGCCTGGATCACCGCCTCCGGACCCCAGGCCAGCTCCAGGAGGAAGGCCAGAGCGTTGAGGAGGACCAGGGCCTTCACCACCAAGGCGGGGCGCCGGGCCCGGTTGACGTCGTAAAGGGGGAGCACCCCCTACCTCCCCCCGGGCTCCCCCCGGTAGGGCACGGGCACGTACTGGACGCTGGGCTTGCCCCCTTGGGGTTGAGGGTAAAGCTCCATGAGCTCGTAGACCTCCAGGGGCATCTCCGTGGACACCTTAAGCCCCATGGCCCGGGCCTGGGCCACGTCAATGGGGTAGTCGTGGGTCCAGGTGCCCTGGGAGAGGAGGTGGGCCACCTCCTCGGCCTTTTCCTCGGGCATGTGCTTGAGAAGCAGGTTCTTCACCGTGGCCTTCACCTGCCTGAGGGCCTTCTCCGCCACGTCCGCCAGGATGAGGGTCTGGTCGTCGATCTCCGAAAGGGGCTTCTTCTCCAACACCTTGAGGATGCTGGCCGCGGGGTACTGGCCAAGCTGGGGGTCCACGGGGCCCAAGACGGCGTTTTCGTCCATGACGATCTCGTCCGCGGCCAAGGCGATGAGGGTCCCCCCGGACATGGCGTAGTGGGGCACGAAGACCGTGACCTTGGCGGGGTGGCGGAGGAGGGCCTCGGCGATCTGCTCCGCCGCCAGGACCAGCCCCCCTGGGGTGTGGAGGATGAGGTCTATGGGCACGTTCTTGTCCGTGAGGCGGATGGCCCTAAGGACCTGCTCGGAGTCGTCGATGTTGATGAAGCGGCTGATGGGAATCCCCAAAAAGCTCACCGCCTCCTGCCGGTGGATGAGGGTGATGACCCGGCTCCCCCGCTTCCGCTCCAGTTCGGCCATCTTGCGCGCCCGGGCTCCTAGGAGCCACTGCTGCTGGAAGTAAGGGGAAAGGGCGGAAAGGATGAAAAAAAGCCAGAAAAGCTGGAAGAACACCTCCATAGGGCCTCCTTGGCTATCTTAACGGCTCTCCCAAGCCCTACTAAGCGGTTCCCATGGCCTTGCGGGGGTAAAGCCGCGCCCCGATCTCGGGGGCAAAGCGGATAAGCAGGGCCCCCAGGGGGATGGAGATGAGCACGAGAAGCACCGCGAACTGGGCCACCACGGGATACCCCTGGCCCAGGGCCAGCGTCCCCAGGACCAGGTTGAACTCCCCCCGGGGCACCAGGTAAAGCGCGGCGTAAAGCCTCCGGCGAAGGCCCAACCCCGCCAAGGCCGCCCCCCGGTGGTTCAGGGGAAGCTTCAGGAGAAGGGCCAGGAGGACGGAGAGGAAAAGCCCGGGGGAGAAGCCTTGAAGAAGCTTCAGCGCCTCGGCCCCCACCACCAGGAAGAAGAGGGCCACCCCCAGGTTCCGCACCGGGCCGAAGAGGTGCTCCAGGCGCTCCCTAAGGCCCAGGCTTGCCGCCACCACCCCCATGAGGAAGGCCCCCACGCCCTCCGAAGCCCCCGCGGCGTGGAAGAGGAGGGCGGTGCCCGTGGTGAGGGCGGCCCCCAGGAGGAGGACAAGCTCATCGGAAAAGGCCTCCACGGCGCGCACCAGGGGAGGGCCCAGGTACCGGGCGAAGGCCAGGTAGGCCAGGGCCAGGAAAAGGCTAAGGAGGAAACCCCAAGGCCCCTCCCCGCCCAGAAGGGCCAGGAGGAGGGCCACCGCCACGTCCTCCAGGACCAAGACCCCCAGGACCACCTCGCTTTCGGGGTTGGCCGCCCGGCGGAGGTCCACGATGAGCTTGACGATGACCGCGCTGGAGCTCACGTAGACCACCCCCGCCAGGAGGGCCGCCCCCCGCAGGTCCAGGCCCAGAAGGAGCCCCAAGAGGAACCCCAAAGGGAGGGCCAAGGCATCCCAAAACCCCGCCCTCAAGGCCTTCCCTGAAAGGGACCTAAGCCGGTCCGGGCCGAACTCCAGCCCCACGCTGAAGAGGAGGAGCAAAAGCCCCAAGGAGGGCAGGGGCTCCAGCTCCTCCACCGGAAGCCTCTCCCCCACCAGGAGGCCGATGAGGAGGTAGACGGGAAGCGGGGGAAAGCCCAGGCGGTGGACCAAGGCCGCCCCCAGGGCCAGAAGCCCCGCGGCCAAGGCGAAGGCCTCGAGGGAAGGGTGCATCAGAACTGCCTCCTCAAGGCCTCCACCGCCTGCCGGCTCCCCGCCACCACCAGGGTGTCCCCCGGCTCCAGCACCACCTCGGGGCCGGGGTGGGGGATGAGGGGGGCCCCGGGGCGGTCCACCGCCAGGATGTGGGCCCCCGGGGGAAGGGCGATCTCCCCCAGGCGCCGCCCCGCCAGGGGGGAGCCGGGGAGGACCCGCACCCACTCAATGACCTTGCTCCCCAGCTTGCTCTCCGTGTCCCCCACCGCCTCGGGATGGAAGAGGACCCCCGCCAGGATGGCCCCAAGCTCCCGGGCCTCCTCGTCGGTGAGGTCCAGGGCCGCGGCGGGCTCGTCCTCCTCCCCGGCCTCAAAGTACTGGAGCTCCCTTTTGCCCGAGTTGTGGACCACGATGACGATGCGGTCCCCGCTGCCCACGGTCACGGTGAACTTCCGCCCCACGCCGGGCAGGACCACTTCCTCCACCCTCACGCCTTCCTCCTAACCGGGGAGTAGTACACCGCCAGGGTGCGCCCCACCACCAGGGCCAGGATCCCCAAGGACCATAAGAAGACCTCCAGGCCCCCGAGCTTCTCGGCAAAGAGGAGGAGAAGGAGCTCCCGGAGGGCCAGGGCCACCCCCACCTCCAACAGGATCTCCAGGCGCACCCGTTCAAACTCAAAGTACTCCACAAAAGCCCGGACCAGCTCCAGGACCACCACCAGGCTGAGCACGTTGGTGATGAGCTCTTTCAGGCCCAGCCGCACCGTGGGCTCCGAGAGGGTGAGGCCCAGCTCCAAAAAGGTCCGGACCACCCCCACGAAGAGCCCGATGAGGAGGGCCACGATGACCAGGTTGAACACCGCCTGAACCCCCAGGCGGAACAGGCGGACCAGCTGGACCTGGCTCATAGGAGGAGGTCAAAAACCCGGCGGGCCCGCTCGTGGTGCTCGGGGGTGGGGTTTTTGACCGCCGGGTCCAGCTCCCGGATCACCCGGGCGTAGGCCACCACCAAGGCCCCCGCCAGCTCGGGAAGGAGCCTTTCCACATCCTCGGAAATCGCGAGATCCAGAGGGGGCAAGGCCGCAAGGGCTTCCAGAACGGGCTTAAGCTCCAGGGCCACCCCAAGCTTTCGGAACTCCTTGAGGGTCTCGGAAAGGCCCTTGGTGACCGGGAGGTCGGGCTCAAAGACGATGTCCCGGCCGTTGTACTTGGCGTTCCGCTCCGCCAGCAAAAGGAGGTCGTGGAGCTTGTTCCGCAGGAAATCGGAAAGGACCTTCAGGTCGTTCTTGTCCACATCCAGCCCCGCGGCTTCGCGGAAGAGGCGCTCAAACTCGGCCACCTTCATCAGCATGGGTTCACCTCCCAGATAGGCCTGAACACTTACCCTTCCTGGACGGGAATCCGCACCGGGGGCTCCTCGGGGCGCTTCTCCCGGGGGATCCTAACCTCCAACACCCCCTTGGAGAGGCGGGCCTCGAGGCCCTCCTTCTTGGCGTCCTTGGGCAGGAGGTAGGCCCGGTAGATCCGGCCGTAGACGATCTCGGAAAGGTGTTTGGTGCGCTTTTCCTCCCTCTTCTCCCCCTCAATCACCAGCTGGTCCCCCTCCAGGCGGACCTCGAGGTTTTCGGGGCCGAGCCCCGGCACCTCCACCCGGAGGAGGTAGTGGTCCTCCGCCTCGGAGAGCTCGGAAAGGGGTTCCAGCACCCCTCCTTCCTCCCCAAAGGCCTTCTCCAAAGCCTCCTCCACCACCTTACGGAACCGGGAACGGAAAGGCCAGATCTTCTCCAACATGCTCCACCCCCTACGCCAGGTAGGGCTTAAGCCGCTCCCAAAGAACCCGCTTGGGCTGGGCCCCCACCCAGGTGGCCACCGGGTGCCCCTTTTGGAAAAGGACCAGGGTGGGGATGCTCCGCACCCCATAGCGCCCGGCCAGATCCGGGTTCTCGTCGGTGTTGACCTTCACCACCTTGAGCCGGCCCGCGTGCTCCCGGGCGAGCTCCTCCAACACCGGGGCCACCAGGCGGCAGGGGCCGCACCAGGGGGCCCAGAAGTCCACCAGGACCAAGGGCGCACCCCCCACCTCCTGGGCGAAGGTCTTCCCGTCCGCCTCCACCACCCAGGGCAGGGGCGCCTTACAGGCCCCGCAGACGGGCACCTGGCCCGCCGGCGGCCGGCCGAGGCGGTTTTTGGCCCCGCAGTTGGGACAGATCGCCACGCTCATGTCGGCCAGACACCCTCCCCTGGGAAAATCCCCACGCGGAAGAAAACGGCCGCGAAACCTTATCCTTTGGCCCCCCACCGAAGCTTTCGCTTCAGTGGGGGGCCGGTCCCTAGCGCACGTTCCCCGTCTCCAGCTTCCTGGAGCGGAGGTCCAAGAGGCTATACTCCCCTTCGGAAAGGTCCCCCGGGACCACCACCCAGCTCGCCCCCAAGATCTCGTGCTTCTGCCCCCGGCCGGCCACCAGGACCAGGAGGGGGTTATGGGTCTTGATGAGGTGGGCCACCTCGTGGCTCCCCCCCTCGCCCAGCCCCTTGTGGTGGGGCATGGTGTGGAAGAGGAAGATCTTGGGGTAGTCCTTGAGGTCCCAGAGGGCCTTCAGGTGGTACTCCGCCACCCAGGCGGGGTAACGGAGGGCCTCCTTCTCCTCGGGCTCCCCGTCGTCCAGGATCTCGCCCCCAATGCCCGCCACCAGGTAGGGCCCCTTCCAGAAGGTGAAGGTCTCGTGGACGTTGCGCATCTCCGGGCGGACGAGCTCAACGTTGGCCGCTTCCCGGAGATACTCCCAGATGGGGGCGTCCAAGGGGCCCGGGACGTAGGCGGTGGGGAGATGGGCCTCGGAGAGGATGCGGAAGAAGGCCGCGTAGTCCCGGCTCTTCGCCGTCTTGGGCATGAGGTTGCCCACCAGGGCGATGGCGTCCGCCCCCGTGTCCGGGGCCAGGCGGACCAGCTTCTCCAACGCCTCCAAGTCCCCCATGGGGTTGGAGGTGGCCAGGATGTACCGCGTGGTGCGCCGCATACCTCACCTCCTCATTCCACCTGCACCTGGATCTTCTTGGGCCGGGTGGCCTCCGCCCGCGGGACGAGAAGGTGGAGCACCCCGTGGCGGAAGCGGGCCTGCACCCTGGAGAGGTCGAAGGTGTTGGGCACGTTGAAGCCCCGGGCAAAGGTGCCGTAGGGGCCCTCCAGGCGGTGGTAGGTGGCGCCCTCCCGCTTCTCAAAAGGCCGCTCCGCCTTCACGGAGAGCACGCCCTCCTCGGCCACCACCTCCACCTTCTCCGGGTCCACCCCCGGGAGGTAGACCAGGATGTGAAGCCCCTCGCCGTCCTCCACGATGTCCACCGGGGGGGCGTAGGTCCTGGGCCCCTGCCCCTGGGCCCCCAGGGCCCGGGCCAGCCGCTCCTGAAGCTCCTCCAGCTCCTTGAAGGGGTCAAACCGCACCATCCTTCCTCACCTCCTTTACCACCGCAAGCGGGCGGCCATGCCGCCGCGCTCCAGCAGCTCCTTTTCCGCCTCGCCCCGCACGAACTCCACCTTGGCGCCGTAGCCCGCGGAAAGCTCCGGCACCAGAAGGGCGAGGGGCTTCTTCAAAGGGGCCTCGCAGAAGGCCAAGGCCCTGGCCTCCTCCGCAAAGGCCAGGCCGTCGCAGAGGTACACCTCCTCCCCCAGGCTCCAGGGGAGAACCCAAAGCTCCACCCGGCCCTCCTGGAGCCTTTCCAGCACCTCGGGGCCGAAGAGGGCCTTGGGGTAGGCCTCCTCCAGCTCCTTAAGGAGCCTGAGCTCCGCCTCCCGCTCAATCTTGGAAAGTTCGGGCTCCAGGCGCTTTAAGACCTGGCCCGGGGTGGCCCCGGGGTGGGGCAGGGAGGGGAGCTCCGCCACCACCCGCTCCCTGAGCCGCTTGGAGAGGTGGGCCTTGAAGAGGGCGGTGTGCTCCAGGGGGCCCATGAGGATGAGGCGGGTGAAGCCCCGCGCCTCAGAAAGGCGCTCCAGCTCGTGGGCCAGGGTCTTGTAGAAGCGGCCCTCCCAGGCCTCGAGGCGCTTGGCGAAGAGGTCCTGCCCCGCCCCACCCCGGGCGATCCCTCCCAGGTTGAAGCGCCGGCCGGGGGCATCCAGGGAGAGGCGCCGCCAGGCCTCGGTATCCAGGGCCAAGAAGGCGTCCTCCACCTCCTCTATCTCGCCGAGGAAGATCTCAAAGACCCGCCACCTTTCCCCGTCCACGTAGACCACGCCGTAGCGCTCGTACTCGTCCAGGGCGTAGACCAAGGGGAGGGCAAAGGGCTCGCCCCAGTGGGCCAGAACCCCGTCCACCAGGTAGCGCCCCCCCTTCTCGTCCAGGAAAGCGGTCTCGACGCTCCGCACCAAGGGCAGCTCCACCTGGAGGAGGAGGGTCTCAAACAGGTCTTCCCCCACGAAGAAGACCGCGGTCTTGGCCTCCAGCACCTGGTTCTTGAGCACCTCCAAGACCCTTTCCATAAGCCCCTCGGGCACCCCCAGGGCCTTCATGGCGTCCTTGGCCCGAAGGGCGTAGGCCCGCCCCGCGTTTTCGGGGTGGGCGGGGTTTACATCCAGGTAGAGGGAAAGGACCGGGGCCTCCTTGGGCAGAACGGTCTCCTTAATGCGCCGAATCTCCTCTTTGCGGATCATAGGCTACCTCCCATCAGCACCACCGCCTTGCGCACCGCCTCCTGGTTCAGGGCCTCCTCCCGCCCGATGCGGGTGAAGAGGGCCTCCAGTGCGGGGTCGGGGAAGGTGCTTTCCAAATAGTGGGCCCGGTCAAACCCCTCCTCCGAGAGGAGGCGGAGGAGGGCCTCGGGGGCGATCTCCTCCGCCTTAGGGCTTGGGGGAAGGGGCAGGGAACGGGCCCTTAGGGCCTCGGCGATGGCCTCCGCGTGGGCCCGCTCCCTTTTCGCCACCTCCAGGAGGAGGGCGCGGACATGGGGGTAGGGCACCCCTTCCGCCGCCCGCTCCGCCCGGAAGGCGTCCAGAAGCTCGTCCTGGTAAGCCTTGGCGAGGAACTCCTCCAGCCGCATAGGCTCCTCCTTAGGCCTCTATCCGGGCGGCCACCTGGAAGCTCAGGCCCTGGGGCGTGGCCTCCACCACCACCTTGTCCCCGTCCTTGATCTCCCCGGAGAGGATCTTTTCCGCCAAGGGCGTTTCCAGCGCCCGCTGGATGACCCGCTTGAGGGGCCTCGCCCCGAAGACCGGGTCGTAGCCCCGCTCCGCCAGGAAGTCCTTGGCGGCCTCCGTGAGCTCCAAGCTGATGCGGCGCTCCCCTAGGCGCGCCCGCAGGTTGGCCAGCTGGATCTCCACGATCTGCCGGATCTGCTCCTTGCTGAGGGGCCGGAAGAGGACGATCTCGTCCAAACGGTTCAGGAACTCGGGGCGGAAGTGGCGCTGGAGCTCGCGGAAGACCCGATCCCGGATGGCCTCGTAGGGGAGACCCTGCTGGAGCCCTTCCAGGATCAGTGGGCTACCCAGGTTGGAGGTGAGGATGATGACCGTGTTGCGGAAGTCCACCGTGCGCCCGTGGCTGTCCGTGAGGCGGCCGTCGTCCAGGATCTGCAGGAGGAGGTTGAAGACATCGGGGTGGGCCTTTTCAATCTCATCAAAGAGGATGACGGTGTAGGGCCTGCGGCGCACGGCCTCCGTGAGCTGGCCGCCCTCCTCGTAGCCCACGTACCCGGGCGGGGCCCCGATGAGCCGGGAGACCGCGTGCTTTTCCATGTACTCCGTCATGTCAATGCGCACCATGGCCTCCTCGGTGTCAAAGAGGGTGGCCGCCAGGGTCTTGGCCAGCTCCGTCTTCCCCACCCCCGTGGGGCCCAGGAAGAGGAAGCTCCCGATGGGGCGGTTCGGGTCCTTGAGGCCGGCCCGGGCCCGGCGGATGGCGTCGGCCACCGCCCTTATGGCCTCGTCCTGCCCCACCACCCGCTTGTGGAGCTCGTCCTCAAGCCTCAAGAGCTTTTCCCTTTCCCCCTCCAGGAGGCGGGACACGGGGATGCCCGTCCAGCGGGAGACGATCTCGGCGATGTCCTCCTCCGTGACCTCCAGGCGCACGAAGCGGGCCCCCTTGAGCTCCTGGCTTAAGGCCTCCACCTCGGCCTCGAGCTTGGGCAGCTCCCCGTAGCGGAGCTCGGCGGCCCGGTTCAGGTCGTACTGCCTTTCCGCCAGCTCAATCTGCCGCCTCACCTCGTCCAGGCGCTGCTGGGCCTCGCGGAGGCGCCTTAGGACCTCCCGCTCCTTCTCCCACTCCGCCCGGAGGGTGGCGATCTCCTGGGCAAGCTTCCCGATCTCCTCCTCTATGGCCTTAAGGCGGGTCTGGGCCTCGGGGTCCTTCTCCTTCTTCAGGGCCTCCCGCTCAATCTCCAGCTGGAGCTTCCGGCGCTCCAGGGCGTCTATTTCCTCAGGGGCGCTTTCCAGGGCCATGCGCAGGCGGGCCGCGGCCTCGTCAATGAGGTCAATGGCCTTGTCGGGCAGGCGCCTTTCCGTGATGTAGCGGTGGGAAAGGGTGGCCGCGGCGATGAGGGCGCTATCCGAGATGCGCACCCCGTGGTGGACCTCGTACTTCTCCTTAAGGCCCCGGAGGATGGAGATGGTCTCCTCCACGCTGGGCTCGTCCACATAGACGGGCTGGAAGCGCCGCTCTAGGGCCGGGTCCTTCTCAATCTCCCGGTACTCGTCCAAGGTGGTGGCCCCGATGAGCCTGAGCTCCCCCCGGGCCAGGGCGGGCTTCAGCATGTTGCCCGCGTCCACGGCCCCTTCCGCCTTGCCCGCCCCCACCACGGTGTGGAGCTCGTCGATGAAGAGGATGATCTCCCCTTGGCTCCCCACCACCTCCTGGATCACCGCCTTCAGGCGCTCCTCAAACTCGCCGCGGTACTTGGCCCCGGCGAGGAGGGAGCCCATCTGCAGGGAGATGATGCGCTTCCCCTTCAGCCCCTCGGGCACATCCCCCTTGACGATGCGCTGGGCCAGGCCCTCCACGATGGCCGTCTTCCCCACCCCCGGCTCGCCGATGAGCACGGGGTTGTTCTTGGTGCGCCTGAGGAGGATCTGGATCACCCGGCGGATCTCCTCGTCCCGGCCGATCACCGGGTCCAGCTTCCCCTCCGCGGCCATCCTGGTCAGGTCAATGCCGTACTGCTCTAAGGCGTTGTAGGTGCCCTCCGCGTGTTCCGTCTGCACGGTCTTACCTCCTCTAAGTTCTTTGAGCGCGGCCTTAAGGGCCTCCAGGGGCGGGAGGCCTGGGGTGGATTCCGCCAAGGCCAGGACCAGGGTGTCCAGGGCCACGAAGCGGTCCCCGAGCTCCCCCATGAGGGCCTCCGCCCGGTCCAGGGTGGCGGCGAGCTCGCGGGTCAAGTACTGCCCCCCTTCGGCCCCCTCCACCCGGGGGAGGCGGGCCAGGGCGGCCTCCGCCTCCTTGCGCACCGCGGCCGCCTCCACCCCGGCCTTGGCGAGAAGCCGCGCGGGGAGGCCCGTGGGATCTTTAAGGAGCACGGCCCAGAGGTGGGCCCGGTCCAGGGCCTGGTGCTTCATGCTCCGGGCCAGGACCTGGGCCTGGGCCAGGGCTTCCCGCGCGGCTTGGGTCCAGCGTTCCAGGTTCATCCCTTACCTCCTGCTGATGTTAGCATATCACCTAACAAACATATTGTCAAGTTTTATGAGGAAAGCCGCTAGAGAAGGTGGGGAGCAACCAGGGGGGCAACGCGAGAAGGAAAGGGGAGGTCTCAAGAGGGATTTTAAGGGAAAAAGGCTGGGAGGAATGTCCCTAGGAACGCTCCAGGATCTCCACCACCAAGGCCGCCCCGATGAGGTTGGCCCCTAGATCGCGGCGGATGCGCTCCGCCTTGGCCATGCGCAGGAGATCGGCCTCCCGGAAGTACCACCGCCCCTCCACCTCCACGGGCTCCACGAAGCCGATCTCCACGTAGGCCCGCACCGCCCCCAAGGAGAGGCCGTAGGCCTCCAGGGCCTCCAGGGAGAGGAAAGCGCTACGCGCGAGCATGGTACACCTCCGCAAGCTTCTTCCAAAGGGCCTCCTCCTCGGGGGTGAGGCGCTCGGGGATGGTGATGCGCACCTCCAGGTAGAGGTCGCCCCGCCCCCCGGGCCCCGGCCAGCCCTTCCCCTTTAGGCGGAGCTTCCGCCCGGCCTGGGTCCTGGGGGGGATGGTGACCTCCACCGGCCCCTCCAGGGTTTCAGCCCGCACCTTGCCCCCCACCACGGCGATGGGCGCGGGGACGTCCAAGGTGGCGTAGAGGTCCTGGCCCTCGAGGCGGAAGCGGGGGTGGGGCAGGAGGCGCACCGTGAGGAGGAGGTCCCCCGGCGGCTCCCCAGGGCCTCCCATCCCCGAAAGGCGGAGGGTAGCCCCCTCCCCCACCCCGGGCGGGATGGAGACCGCGACCCGCCGCCCCCCCACCTCCAAGACCCTTTCCCCGCCCCGGAAGGCCTCCTCCAGGGTGAGGGGGAGCTCGGCCCGTAGGTCCCGGCCCCGCCTAGGGCCCCGCCTCCGGCCAAACCCCCCGAAGAGCCCGCCCCCGAAGAGCTCCTGGAAGAAGTCGGAGAAATCCTCCACCTCAAAGCCCGAGAAGTCGTACCCCCCAGGGGGCGGAGGGGGCGGGGCCTGGGTGGTGCCGTAGGTGTCGTAGATCCTCCGCTTCTCGGGGTCGGAGAGGACGGCGTAGGCCTCGTTGATCTCCTTGAACCTTTCCTCCGCCTCCGGGCTCTTGTTCACGTCGGGGTGGTACTGGCGGGCCAGGCGCTTGTAGGCCCGCTTGATCTCCTCTTGGGTGGCGTTTTTAGGCACGCCCAGGATGGCGTAGTAATCCTTCATGGCCTACTCCACGCCCTCCTCCTCGGGGCTTTTCTCCTGGCCCACGGCCACCCGGGCCGGGCGGACCAGGTGCGCCCCCAGGCGGAAGCCCCGCTGGAAGACCTTGGCCACCTTGCCCGCCTCCCCCGGGAGGAGGCCGATGGCCTCGTGGTGCCGGGGGTCAAAGGCCTCCCCTTCCCCGGGCACCTCCTCCACCCCTAGGGTGGAGAGGATGCGGTAAAAGCCCTCCCGCACCGCCCTCACCCCCTGGAGGATGGTCTCGGGCTTGGCCTCGGCGAACTCCAAGGCCCTTTCCAGATCGTCCAGCACGGGAAGGAGGGCCCTTAGGGCTTTCAAAACCCCCTCCTCCTCCCGCGCCTTGAGCTCCTCGGCCATGCGCTTGCGGTAGTTGTCAAAGTCGGCCAGGAGGCGGAGGTACCGGTCCTTTAGGGCCTGGAGTTCGGCCTCCGTCTGGGCCAGGCGCTCCTCCAGGCGAAGGGTCTCCTCCGCCACCTCCTTCAGGTCTTCCTGCAGGGTTTCCTCCAGGTGGTTTTCCCGTTCCATGCCTTCCTCCTTGGGCCCTTCCCCCGCCGCGAGGGACCCCGCGGCGGGGGAAGGGGCAGGCTTACTCCGCGGGCTTGTAGTCGGCGTCGATCACGTCGTCCGGACCCCTGCCCGAGGCCTGGACCCCCGCCTCGTAGGCCTGGACCGCCCGAAGGAGCTCCTCCGTGGCCCCTTTGAGCTCCTGGTCGGGGGCGTCCCGCTCCACCAGGTCCTTGGCCTTGCGGATGGCCTCCTCCAGCCGGGCCCGGGCCTCGGGGGTGCCCTGCTTCTCCTGGAGGACCCGCTCGGCCTGGATGCGGGCGGTGTCCAGGGCGTTTTTGAGCTCCGCGTGCTCCTTGCGGCGCCGGTCCTCCTCCGCGTGGCGCTGGGCCTCCTCAATGATGCGCTGGATCTCCTCCTCGGAGAGGGTGGTGGTGTTCTGGATGGTGATGGAGGCCTCCTTGCCCGTGGACTTCTCCCGGGCGGTCACGTGGAGGATGCCGTTGGCGTCGATGTCAAAGCAGACCTCGATCTGGGGCACCCCGGCGGGCATGGGGGGGATGCCCTCGAGGCGGAAGCGGCCAAGGCTCTTGTTGTCCTGGGCCATGGGGCGCTCCCCTTGGAGGACGTGGACCTCCACCGCGGTCTGGTTGTGCTCGGCGGTGGTGAAGATCTCGCACTTGCGGGTGGGGATGGTGGTGTTCCGGGGGATGAGGACGGTCATGACCCCACCCTTGGTCTCCACCCCCAGGGAGAGGGGGGTGACGTCCAGGAGGACCACGTCCCGCACCTCGCCCATGAGCACCCCCGCCTGGATGGCGGCCCCCATGGCCACCACCTCGTCGGGGTTCACGGAGCGGTTGGGCTCCTTGCCGAGGAACTCCTTCACCACCCGCTGCACCGCGGGCACCCGGGTGGCCCCACCCACCAGGATGACCTCGTCGATCTGGGCGGGGGTGAGGCCCGCGTCCTTTAGGGCCTGCTCCACGGGACCCCGGAGGCGCTTTAAGAGGGGCTCGATGAGCTCCTCAAACTTGGCCCGGGTGAGCTTCTTCTCCAAGTGGAGGGGGGTCTTGGTGGCGGGGTCCAGGGCGATGAAGGGGAGGCTGATGGTGGTCTCCACCGTGCTGGAAAGCTCAATCTTGGCCTTCTCCGCCGCCTCAATAAGCCGCTGGAGGGCCTGGCGGTCGGCCTTGAGGTCCACCCCGTACTCCCGCTTGAACTCCTCGGCCAGCCAGTTCACGATGGCGTGGTCCATGTCGCTGCCGCCCAGGTGGGTGTCCCCGGAGGTGGCCTTCACCTCAAAGACCCCCTCGCCGATCTCCAGCACGGTCACGTCAAAGGTCCCGCCCCCCAGGTCAAAGACCAAGACCGTCTCGTTCCCCTTCTTGTCCAGGCCGTAGGCCAGGGCGGCCGCGGTGGGCTCGTTGATGATGCGCAGCACCTCGAGGCCCGCAATGCGCCCCGCGTTGGCGGTGGCCTCCCGCTGGGCGTTGTTGAAGTAGGCGGGCACGGTGATGACCGCCTTGGTGATCCTTTCCCCAAGCTTCTTGGAGGCGTCCTCCACCAGCTTGCGGAGGACCATGGCGCTGATCTCCTCGGGGGTGTAGAGCTTGCCCTTCACCTCGATGCGCACCCCCCCGTCGGGGCCGGGGACCACCTTGTAGGGCACGCGCTTGGCCTCCTCCTGCACCTCCTCGTAGCGGCGGCCGATGAAGCGCTTCACCTCAAAGATGGTCCCCTCGGGGTTCAGGACCGCCTGGCGCTTGGCCATGCGGCCCACCAGGGTTTCCCCGTCCCGGAAGGCCACCACGCTGGGGGTGGTCCGCTCCCCTTCCGCGTTCTCCAGCACCACGGGCTTCCCGCCCTCCATGACGGCGATCACGCTGTTGGTGGTACCCAGGTCAATGCCCACTGCCTTGGCCATACTTCACCTCAGAGCCCAGTGTAAGCTTCCATCCAATCATTTGTCAAGAGAGTTGAGCGTATCTTTATCATTGTGCGGCCCGCTACCCCAGGCCCGGGGCCAGGGTGTACCCTGAGGTGGGATGTCCCGCGTACCCTTAAACTTCCTGGTGCTCATCCTGGGGCTTCTCCTCCTGGCCTGGGCCATCAGCCTGGCGGGCACGGTGGGGGGAAGCACGGGCACGGTGAACTACACGACCTTCCTCGAGGACCTCAAGGCGGGCCGGGTCAAGGAGGTGGCGGTGCGCTCGGGGGAAACCCGCATCCAGGGCACCCTCACCGACGGCTCCACCTTCACCACCTACGCCCCCACCCCCCCGGACACCCGCCTCCTGGAGGACTGGGGGCGGCTCGGGGTGGCGGTGCGGGTGGAACCCCCCGCGGGGCAGAGCCCTTTGGGCTTCCTCTGGCCTCTCCTTCTGGTGGGCCTTCTCCTGGGGGCCCTCTTCTACTTCTCCCGCACCGCCCGCACCGGGCCTTCCGACGGGGCCTTCAGCTTCACCAAAAGCCGGGCCAAGGTTCTCACCGAGGCCCCCAAGGTGACCTTTAAGGACGTGGCGGGGGCCGAGGAGGCCAAGGAGGAGCTCAAAGAGATCGTGGAGTTCCTGAAAAACCCCGGGCGCTTCCACGAGATGGGGGCCCGCATCCCCAAGGGGGTCCTCCTGGTGGGCCCTCCTGGGGTGGGCAAGACCCACATCGCCCGCGCGGTGGCCGGGGAGGCCAAGGTTCCCTTTATCACCGCCTCGGGTTCGGACTTCGTGGAGATGTTCGTGGGGGTGGGGGCGGCCCGGGTGCGGGACCTCTTTGAGACCGCCAAGCGCCACGCCCCCTGCATCGTGTTCATAGACGAGATCGACGCGGTGGGCCGCAGGCGGGGAAGCGGCGTGGGGGGCGGGAACGACGAGCGGGAGCAGACCCTCAACCAGCTCCTGGTGGAGATGGACGGGTTTGAGAAGGACTCCACCATCATCGTCATGGCCGCCACCAACCGCCCCGACGTCCTGGACCCCGCCCTCCTCCGCCCGGGCCGGTTTGACCGGCAGGTGGCCATAGACGCCCCCGACGTGCGGGGAAGGGAGCAGATCTTGAGGATCCACGCCCGGGGCAAGCCCCTGGCGGAGGACGTGGACCTGGCCCTTCTCGCCAAACGCACCCCGGGCTTCGTGGGGGCCGACCTGGAAAACCTCCTCAACGAAGCCGCCCTCCTGGCCGCCCGGGAGGGGCGGAAGAAGATCACCATGAAGGACCTGGAGGAGGCCGCGGACCGGGTGATGATGGGCCCGGCCAAGAAGAGCCTGGTCCTTACCCCAAGAGACCGCCGCATCACCGCCTACCACGAGGCGGGGCACGCCCTGGCCGCCCACTTCCTGGAGCACGCGGACGGGGTGCACAAGGTGACCATCGTGCCTCGAGGCCGCGCCCTGGGCTTCATGATGCCCAGGCGGGAGGACATGCTCCACTGGACGAAAAAGCGCCTTTTAGACCAGATCGCCGTGGCCCTGGCGGGGCGGGCGGCGGAGGAGCTCATCTTTGAGGACATCACCACGGGGGCGGAGAACGACTTCCGCCAAGCCACGGAGCTGGCCCGCCGGATGATCACCGAGTGGGGCATGCACCCCGAGTTCGGGCCCGTGGCCTACGCCCTAAGGGAGGACACCTACCTGGGCGGGTACGACGTGCGCCAGTACTCCGAGGAAACCGCAAGGCGCATTGACGAGGCGGTGCGCCGCCTCATAGAGGAGCAGTACGCCCGGGTGAAGGCCCTTTTGGAAGAGAAGCGGGAGGTCCTGGAACGGGTGGCGGAAACCCTTTTGGAGCGGGAAACCCTCACCGCGGAGGAGTTCCAGAGGGTGGTGGAGGGCCTGCCCCTGGAGGAGCCCGCGCCACAGGAGGCCAAGGAGGAGCGGGAGGCCCCCCGGGTGGTCCCCAAGGTGAAGCCGGGGGGAGCCCTAGGCGGGGCCTAAACGCCCACCCCTCCTTTGGGATGGGCGCCTTAAAGGGGGTCGTCCTGGAGGATGAGGGTCTTCAGGTAAAGGCTTTCCGGGATGTGGAGGCTCCAGGGGTGGTCCTGGGGCTGGTAGGTGACCCGGTGGACCCGGAGGCGCCGCCTTTCGTCCCCTGCCGCCCGGCGGGCCACCTCCAGGAGGTCCTCCAGCCTCAGGTAGTAGCTGCAGGCGGAAAGCCAAAGGTACCCCTCGGGGGCGAGGAGCCTTAGGGCCAGGCGCACCAGGTCCACCAGGTGCCGCTTCATGGCGGGAAGCTCCTCGGGCCGCTTCACCAGGGTGGGGGGGTCCAGGAGGACGTGGTGGAAGGGCCCCTCCAGGCCCCTCAGCACCTCCAGGGCCTCCCCGTGGCGGATGTCCACCCTGAGGCCCATCCTTAGGGCGGCCCGGTCCAGGACGGCCAGGGCCTCCAGATCCTTGTCCACCGCCAGGGCGTAGGCCCCCTTCCGGGCGGCCCTTAGGGCAAAGGCCCCCACGTAGCTGTACACGTCCAAAACCCGCTCCCCGGGGCGTACCATGGCCTCCAAAAGCCTCCGGTTTTCCCGCTGGTCCAGATAAAACCCCGTCTTCTGGGCCAAGGCCAGGGGGATGGGGAAAAGGAGGCCGTCCTCCTCCACCTCCAAGACCTCCGGCACCTCCCCGAAGAGGGGGCCGGTGCGGTCCGGGAGGCCCTCCTGGCGGCGGGCCTCGAGGTCGCTCCGCTCGTAGACCCCCTTGGGGCGGACGGCCTCGAGGAGGGCCGGGAACCAGACCTCCCTTAGGGCCTCCATGGCCCGGGCCCGCACCTGGAGGACCAAGATCTCCCCAAACCGGTCCACCACGAGGCCGGGAAGCCCGTCCGCCTCCCCGTGGACCAGG
Organism: Thermus oshimai DSM 12092; assembly: GCF_000373145.1. Taxonomy (NCBI): domain Bacteria; kingdom Thermotogati; phylum Deinococcota; class Deinococci; order Thermales; family Thermaceae; genus Thermus; species Thermus oshimai. Next base: position 350,784 of record NZ_KB890602.1, on the reverse strand, counting down.
CGGTAAGCGGAACCCAGCCCCGCCCGCCGCGCCAGGGCCCTCTCAAAGCGGGCCAGGAAGAAGGCCCGGTTCAAGGGCCCCCGGTCAAAGCGGAAGGCCCGGAAGGGGATGCGGCTTTGGGGGTCGTAGTAGCCCACGGCCAAAAACTCCCCTTCCGCCCCGTAGGCCTCCGCCACCCCCGCCCCTTCCGGGGCCTCGGCGATCTCGTCCCGGTAGAGGTGGGGGTAGAAGTTCTGCACCTTGCGCCCTTTGCCCGGCTTGGCGAGAACCCTCAGCACCCCTTCACCATACGCCAGACCACTTTGGAGCCATGGTAAACTCCTCCCATGAACCGCAAGCGGTGGCTGGCCCTCCTCCTTTTCCTCCTGGTCCTGGTGGGCCTGGCGCTCCTGGGGCGGGCCCTTCCGGGAAGGGAGAAGGGCCCCTGGCGGGAGGCCACGGTCTTTGGGGCAGGGGAAAAGGTGGTCCTCCTGGAACTTAAGGGAAGCATCCCCACGGGGAAAGCCCTGGAAGACCTCCTCGCCCAGATCCGCCAGGCCCGGGAGGACGGGAGCGTGCGGGCCGCGGTGCTCTTCGTGGAAAGCCCGGGGGGCGGGGTGACGGAAACGGAGGCCCTCTACCGGGCACTCAAGGCCCTTTCCTCGGAAAAGCCCCTGGTGGCCGCCTTCGGGAGCGTGGCCGCCAGCGGGGGCTACTACGCCGCCCTGGCCGCCCGGGAGATCTTCACCCCGCCCACCGCGGTCACCGGCTCCATCGGGGTCATCTCGGTGATGCCCGAGGTCGGGGGGCTTCTAGAGAAGCTGGGGGTGCGGGTGGAGGTGCTGAAGGAAGGGGCCCTAAAGGACATGGCCTCGGGGCTGAAGCCCCTCAGCCCCGAGGAAAGGGCGGTGCTCCAGGGCTTCCTAAAGGAGGCCTACGAGCTCTTCCTAAGCCGGGTGGCCGAGGGGCGGGGGCTACCCCTAGGGGAGGTCCGGCGCCTGGCGGACGGGCGGATCTACACCGGGAAGCAGGCGGTGGCCCTGGGCCTGGCGGACCGGGAGGGGTACCTGGAGGACGCGGCCAGGAGGGCGGCGGAGCTGGCCGGGCTGGAGGGCTTCCGCCTGGTGCGCTACGAGAAGCCCCGGGGCCTGTTGGAAGGGCTTTTGGGGGAGGAGGTGTTCGGCCTACAGGCTAAGGGCGAGGTGGAGGCCCTGCTGGAGGCCCTCCGGGGCCCAGGCCTCCGCCTGGAGTACCGCTACCTAGGGGGTGGGCTATGGTAGCCAGCCCCTGGCGCCGCCTGGTGGCCTCGGTGGTGGACAGCTTCCTCCTCATCCCCCTCTCCTTCCTCTTAGCCCGGCTGGCCGGGGCCGACCCCCTGAACGCCACCCTCCTCCAGGACCTCCTCTTCAACTGGATCCCCAGCTGGGCCTACTTCACCCTCTTCACCGCCTACCTCGAGGCCACCCCGGGGAAGATGCTCCTGGGGCTTAAGGTGGTGCGGGAAGACGGCAGGCCCATGGACCTCCTCACCGCCTTCTTAAGGGAGGTGGTGGGCAAGACCCTCTCCACCCTGCCCCTAGGCCTCGGCTACCTCTGGGCCTTCTTCCACCCAAAGCGCCAGGCCTGGCACGACCTCATCGCGGACACCCTGGTGGTCAGGGCGGGGGAAGGCGAAGCCGCACCACCCTCCAGCGGAGGCCCTGCCGCTCCATGACCAGGCCCGTGGAGGGGTCCTCGGGGTGGTGGACGAAGACCCGCCCCAGGCCCTCCCACCTAAGCCGCCACTTCCGGGCCTCCTCCGGAGGGGCCTCCCCTGGCTCCATCCCCGTACCCAAGGCCGCCAGGCCCTCGGGGGTGAGAAGGGCGTCGGTGAGGGTGTTCACCATCCCCATGGCGAAGAGGAGGCCGAGCCCGGCAAAAGGGTCTTGGGTCTTCCCCATCTCCTTCACCAGGGCCGCGTTGAGATCGGCCTTCAGGGCCTCCCGCACCCGGGGGAAGTCCACGTAGCGCTCCAGGGCCTGGGGGTCCTGCCGCTCCACCGCCTGGGCCAATCCCCTTAGGGCCAGGTAGGGAGCGGCAAAGTAAGCCCCCACCCCCAAAAGGACCAACACCCCCGCGAGAAAAAGGTACCGTTTCATAGGGACCAGGGTACCCTTTCCCGGAGGCTCCCCCGGTGAGGTCTGCACCGGCTAGAGGATCCGCTTTCCAAGAAGGCTTAGGGCCAGGCCCACCATCATCTCCGCGGTGCGGTTCCGCTCGTCCAGAACGGGGTTCACCTCCACCAGATCCAGGCTTTTCACCCGGCCCGACTCCGCCAGGATCTCCATGAGGAGGTGGGCCTCCCGGTAGGAAAGCCCCCCGGGCACGGGGGTGCCCACCCCGGGGGCTAAGGCGGGGTCCAGGACGTCCGCGTCTAAGGAGACGTGGAGGGAGAGGCCCTCCAGGTGGGCCAGGGCCTCCTCGGCGATGCGGGCGACCCCCAGGCGGTCCACCTCGTGCATGGTGTAGACCTTCACCCCCTGCTCCCTAAGCAGGCGGGCCTCCCCGGGGTCCACGCTCCGCACCCCGATGAGGACGATGTCCTTAGGGTCCACCGCGGCGAAGGCCTCCACCAGCCGGGGATGCCCAAGGCCCGAGAGGACCGCCAGGGGCATCCCGTGGATGTTCCCCGAGGGGCTCGTCTCGGGGGTGTTGAAGTCCGCGTGGGCGTCCACCCAGAGCACCCCCACCCGCCCCCGGGCCACCCCGGAGACGGAGCCCATGCTTAAGGAGTGGTCGCCCCCTAAGACGATGGGAAAGACCCCTTCGGGGAGGGCGCGGAGCCTCTCTTTGAGCTCCAGGGCCGCCTGGCGGATCTCCTCCAGGTAGGCCATGCCCCCCCTGCGGCGCAGGGTCTCCGCCAGGGGGACCCGGACATCCCCCAGGTCCTCCACCCAAAACCCCAAGGCCTCGAGGCCCTCCAGAAGCCTGGCGTAGCGCAGGGCGGAAGGCCCCATGTCCACCCCACGCCGCCCCGCCCCCAGGTCCATGGGCACGCCCAAGATGGCCACCCGGTCCATGCGGGCCATGGTAGCAGAAACCCCTTTGCATCGCTTGGGAAGTTTATGCCCCTAGGAAAAGGGCGCCCTTCGCGCTACACTTATAAGGATGGAGCACCGCGAGGTGATGAGCATCAATCTGGCCCGCCTCCTAAAGGAGGGGGGAACGGTCCGCGCCTCGGGGGTGGTGAGGGAAGCTTTTCTGGTGGGCGAAGAGCGCTTTCCCCTGGAAGGGGAGGCCACCTGGCAGGTTTCCGTCTCCTCCGTGGGCGGGGACGAGTACTGGCTTTCGGGAGAGGTGAAGGGCGTGGCCCTCATGGAGTGCCGCCGCTGCCTGAAGCCCACCCCCACCCCCATCCACGCCTACTTCCAGCACATGCTCCGCTACGAGCAGGGCCTCGAGGCCGTGGCCTTCCACGAGGAAGCGGAGGACGAGTACTACGCCTTCGGCAAGCCGGACCTGGACCTCCTCCCCTTCCTCACCGAGGCCTTCGTCACCGAGATGCCCTACACCGTCTTGTGCCAGGAGGGGTGCAAGGGGCTTTGCCCGGTGTGCGGGGCGGACCGCAACCTGGTGGACTGCGGGCACGAGGAAGAAGGCTTCCACCCCTTCACCGCTCTCAAGAACCTCCTTCCCGAACTCTAGGGGGTCTGCTATACTGCTTGGGGTTTAGGGGCCCTTGGGCCCCTTGTGGAGGATAGGAGATGGCCAAGCACCCTGTACCCAAGAAGAAGACCTCTAAGGCCCGGCGCGACGCCCGCCGGAGCCACCACGCCCTCACCCCCCCGACCCTGGTCCCCTGCCCCGAGTGCAAGGCGATGAAGCCCCCGCACACCGTCTGCCCCGAGTGCGGGTACTACGACGGGCGGAAGGTCCTGGAGGTCTAGGCCTTCACGCCCCCAAGGCGCCCCACACTGGTGGGGCGCCTTCCTTGTCCCAAAACCCGCCCCTTATGGGCCTCTCCTTCCCAAACTTGGACGGTTGGGTATAGTAAAGCCCATGACGGGAGGGAGAGGATGAGCGGCATCCTGGCCCTGGGGGCCTACGCCCCGGAGAGGGTCATGCGCAACGAGGAGTTTGAGGCCTACCTGGACACCTCCGACGAGTGGATCGTCACCCGCACGGGCATCCGCGAGCGCCGCATCGCCGCGGAGGACGAGTACACCTCGGACCTGGCCTTCAAGGCGGTGGAAGACCTCCTGAAGCGCCACCCGGGCGCCCTGGAAGGGGTGGAGGGGGTCATCGTGGCCACCAACACCCCGGACGCCCTCTTCCCCGACACCGCCGCTTTGGTCCAGGCCCGCTTCGGCCTGAACGCCTTCGCCTACGACCTTCTTGCGGGCTGCCCCGGCTGGCTCTACGGCCTGGCCCAGGCCCACGCCCTGGTGGAGGCAGGCCTGGCCCGGAAGGTCCTGGTGGTGGGGGCGGAGGCCCTCTCCAAGATCCTGGACTGGAACGACCGCGCCACCGCCGTGCTCTTCGGGGACGGGGGAGGTGCGGCGGTGGTGGGGCCCGTGAGGGAAGGGTTCGGCTTCCGCTCCTTCGTGCTGGGGGCGGACGGAAGCGGGGCTAAGGAGCTCTACCACGCCTGCGTGGCCCCCAGGCTCCCAGACGGCACCAGCATGAAAAACCGGCTCTACATGAACGGCCGGGAGGTCTTCAAGTTCGCGGTGCGGGTGATGAACACCGCCACCCTCGAGGCCATAGAGAAGGCCGGGCTCACCCCGGAGGACATCAAGGCCTTCGTGCCCCACCAGGCCAACCTGCGCATCATCGACGCCGCCCGGGAAAGGCTCGGCCTCTCCTGGGAGCGGGTGGTGGTGAACGTGGACCGCTACGGCAACACCTCCACCGCCTCCATCCCCTTGGCCCTGAAGGAGGCGGTGGACGACGGGCGCATCCGGGAGGGGGACCACGTCCTTCTGGTGTCCTTTGGGGCCGGGCTCACCTGGGCCGCGGCCGTCCTCACCTGGGGAGGGGCCTGATGTACGCCGCGCTCTTCCCCGGCCAGGGCTCGCAGAGGGTGGGGATGGGCCAGGGCCTTTACCGGGCCTCCCCTGCCGCCCGGGAGGTGCTGGACCGGGCCGAGGCCGCCCTCCCCGGCCTCCTCAAGCTCATGTGGGAAGGCCCCGAGGAGGAGCTCCGCCTTACGGAAAACCAGCAGCCCGCCCTCCTCGCCGTGGGCTACGCCGCCTACCGGGCCTTTCTGGAAAGGGGAGGGCCCTTGCCCCACCTGGCCGCGGGGCACTCCTTAGGGGAGTGGACGGCCCTGGTGGCGGCGGAGGCCCTGGGGCTGGAAGACGCCCTTCGGCTCGTGCGCCTAAGGGGGCGGTACATGCAGGAGGCCGTGCCCCCTGGCCGGGGGGCCATGGCCGCGGTGCTGAAGCTTCCCCTGGAGGGGATCAAGAAGGCCCTGGAGGGCCTTTCCGGGGTGGAGGTCGCCAACCTGAACGCCCCGGAACAGACGGTGATCTCGGGGCTAAAAGAGGCCGTGGAGGAGGCGGCGGAGCGGCTTAAGGCCTTAAGGGCCCGGGTGGTCTTCCTGCCCGTCTCCGCCCCCTTCCACTCCTCCCTCATGGAGCCCGCCAAAGCCCGGCTCGCGGAGGACCTGAAAGGGGTGCCCTTTAGGAGGCCCCGCTTCCCCGTCTACTCCAACGTCACCGCAAGGCCCGAGGAGGACCCCGAGCGCATCAAGGCCCTCCTCCTGGAGCAGATCACCCACCCCGTGCGCTGGGTGGAGATCCTGAAGGACATGGAGGCGCGGGGCCTAAGGCGGTTTTTGGAGTTCGGCCCGGGGGAGGTCCTAAAGGGCCTCGTGGCCCGCACCCTGGAAGGGGCCGAGGCCCTGAGCGTGGGGGAACCGGAAGACCTGGAAAAGGCCAAGGAGGTGGCGGATGCGTAAAGCGCTCATCACGGGGGCCAGCCGGGGCATCGGCCGGGCCATCGCCTTGAGGCTTGCCCGGGAAGGCTTTGCCCTGGCGATCCACTACGGCAAGAACCGGGAAAAGGCGGAGGAGGTGGCCGAGGAGGCCCGCCGCCTGGGAAGCCCCTTGGTGGCGGTCCTGGGGGCCAACCTCCTGGAAGCGGAGGCGGCCAGCGCCTTGGTCCACCAGGCGGCGGAGGCCCTCGGGGGCCTGGACACCCTGGTGAACAACGCCGGGATCACCCGGGACACCCTTCTCGTGCGCATGAAGGACGAGGACTGGGAGGCGGTCCTCGAGGCCAACCTCTCCTCCGCCTTCCGCACCACCCGGGAGGCGGTGAAGCTCATGATGAAGGCCCGCTTCGGCCGCATCGTGAACATCGCCAGCGTGGTGGGCCTTCTCGGAAACCCGGGCCAGGCCAACTACGTGGCCTCCAAGGCCGGGCTCATCGGCTTCACCCGGGCCGTGGCCAAGGAGTACGCCGCCCGGGGCATCACCGTGAACGCGGTGGCCCCCGGCTTCATCGAGACGGAAATGACAGAAGGCCTCCCTGAGGAGGTGAAGAAGGCCTACCTGGCCCAGATCCCCGCAGGCCGCTTCGGGAAACCGGAGGAGGTGGCGGAGGTGGTGGCCTTCTTGGTCTCCGAGGCCGCGGGCTACGTGAACGGGCAGACGATCTGCGTGGACGGGGGGCTTGCGCCCCACTAGTGATAGAATCCCTCGCGGGAGGTTTTGCATGAGCGAGCAGGAGATCTTTGAAAAGGTGAAGGCGGTTATCGCGGACAAGCTCTCCGTGGAGCCGGAGAAGGTGACCCTCGAGGCCCGCTTCATTGAGGACCTGGGGGCGGACAGCCTGGACACGGTGGAGCTCATCATGGGCCTGGAGGACGAGTTCGGCCTGGAGATCTCCGACGAGGAAGCGGAAAAGATCCGCACCGTCAAGGACGCGGTGGAGTACATCAAGGCCAAGCTGGGCTAAAGGCTTGGCCCCTTAGGGCCCCCGCCCTAGGGTGGGGGCCTAACCCTTTTGGCCCTAGGGGGGCTGGTATACTACCCCCATGCGCCGCGCGGTCATCACCGGGCTTGGGCCCCTCACCCCCATCGGGCTTGGGGCCGAAGCCTTCCACAAGGCCCAGCTTGCGGGGCAAAGCGGGGTCCGCCGCATCACCCGCTTTGACGCCTCCAGCCTCCCCGTGCAGATCGCCGCGGAGGTGGACGTCAACCCCGAGGACTACCTGGACAAAAAGGAACTGAGGCGCCTGGACCGGTTCGTCCAGTACGCCCTCATCGCCGCGGAGCTGGCCCTTAAGGACGCGGGGCTGGAGCCGGAAAAGCTCAACCCCGAGCGGGTGGGCACCCTGGTGGGCACGGGGATCGGGGGGATGGAGACCTGGGAGGCCCAGAGCAAGGTCTTCCTGGAAAAGGGGCCAAACCGCATCAGCCCCTTCTTCATCCCCATGATGATCGCCAACATGGCCTCGGCCCACATCGCCATGCGCTACGGCTTCCACGGGCCCTCCTCCACCGTGGTCACCGCCTGCGCCACGGGCTCGGACGCCATCGGAAACGCCCTGAGGATGATCCAGCTGGGCGAGGCGGACATCGTCCTCGCGGGGGGCACGGAGGCCGCCATCACCCCCATGGCCATCGGGGCCTTCGGGGTGATGCGGGCCCTTTCCACCCGGAACGAGGAACCCGAGAAGGCCAGCCGCCCCTTCACCCGCTCCCGGGACGGGTTCGTGATGGGCGAGGGGGCGGGGGTTCTGGTGGTGGAGGAGTACGAGCACGCGAAGCGTAGGGGGGCCCGGATCTACGCCGAGCTCATCGGCTTTGGCCGGAGCGCCGACGCCCACCACATCACCGAGCCCCACCCCGAGGGCCTGGGGGCGGCCTTGGCCATGGAAAGGGCTCTGAAGGACGCCGGGGTGGCCCCGGAGCAGGTGGGCTACATCAACGCCCACGGCACCTCCACCCCCGTGGGGGACCGGGCGGAGGTCTTGGCCATCAAGCGGGTCTTCGGGGACCACGCCAGAAGGCTCATGGTCTCCAGCACCAAGAGCATGATCGGCCACCTCCTGGGGGCGGCGGGGGCGGTGGAGGCCATCGCCACGGTGCAGGCCCTCCACCATGGGGTCATCCCCCCCACCCTCAACCTCGAGGACCCCGACCCCGAGCTGGACCTGGACTTCGTCCCCTTCACCCCCAGGGAGGCCAAGGTGGACTACGCCCTCTCCAACTCCTTCGCCTTCGGCGGGCAGAACGCGGTCCTCCTCTTCAAGAGGGTCTGATGCTCTTTCCCCGGGAAAGGCTTCTGGAACTGGAAGAGCGCCTCGCCCCCTACGCCCAAAAGGCCAAGGACACCCGGGGGCGGGCCCATCCAGAGCCCGAATCCCCTTACCGCACCCCCTACCAGAAGGACCGGGACCGCATCCTCCACACCACCGCCTTCCGCCGCCTGGAGTACAAGACCCAGGTCTTCCCCAACTGGGCCGGGGACTACTACCGCACCCGGCTCACCCACACCCTGGAGGTGGTGCAGGTGGCCCGGTCCATCGCCCGGGCCCTCGGCCTCAACGAGGACCTCACGGAGGCCATCGCCCTCTCCCACGACCTGGGCCACCCCCCCTTCGGCCACACGGGGGAGAAGGTCCTGGACGAGCTCATGCGGGACCACGGGGGGTTTGAGCACAACGCCCAGGCCCTCCGCATCCTCACCCACCTGGAGGTGCGCTACCCCGGCTTCCGGGGTCTGAACCTCACCCACGAGGTCCTGGAGGGGATCGCCACCCACGAGACCCCCTACGCCCCAGCCTTCAAGCCCGCTTACCAGGGGCAGGGGACCCTCGAGGCCCAGGTGGTGGACCTCTCGGACGCCATCGCCTACGCGGCCCACGACCTGGACGATGGGCTTAGGAGCGGCCTCCTAAACCCTAAGGAGCTCCAGGAGGTGCCTTTCCTGAAGGCCCTAGCCCAAGAGGCGGGGGTGAGGCTGGAAGGGATGGAGGAGCTTTCCCGGCGCGTCCTTATTCGGGAACTCCTGGGGCTTCTCATCACCGACGCCACCCTGGCCACCCACCGGCGGGTGGAGGCCGCAGGGGTAAAGAGCGCGGAGGAGGTGCGCCGCCACCCACGAAGGCTCGCCGGGCTTTCCGAGGAGGTGGAGGGGCACCACAGGGCCCTCAAGGCCTTCCTGATGGAACGGCTCTACCGCCACCCCGAGGTCTTACGGGAAAGGCGCAAGGCGGAAGCGGTGCTGGAGGGGCTTTTCAAGGCCTACACCGAGGCCCCCGAACTCCTCCCCCGCCATGTCCAGGAGCGGATCGGGGAGGAGGGCCTATACCGGGCGGTCTGCGACTACCTGGCGGGGATGACGGACCGCTTCGCCCTGGAGGAATACCGCAGGCTCTCACCCTAGGCCCCTCCAGGAGGCGTAGACTGATAAGGTGAAACCCGTAGATTGGTCTAGCCTTTTCGGCCAAGGGGCGGAAAGGATCCAGGCCTCCACCATCCGGGAGCTCCTCAAGCTCACCCAAAGGCCCGGGATCCTCAGCTTCGCCGGGGGGCTTCCCGCCCCCGAGCTCTTCCCCAAGGAGGAGGCGGCGGAGGCCGCGGCCAAGCTCCTACGGGAGCGGGGGGAGGTGGCCCTCCAGTACGGCCCCACGGAGGGGTACACCCCCCTAAGGGCCTTCGTGGGGGCGTGGCTCGGGGTGGATCCCGAGGAGGTCCTCATCACCACGGGGAGCCAGCAGGCCCTGGACCTCCTGGGCAAGGTCTTCCTGGAGGAGGGAAGCCCCGTGCTCCTAGAGGCCCCAAGCTACCTGGGGGCCATCCAGGCCTTCCGGGCCTACGGGCCGAGGTTCCTCACCGTGCCCACGGGGGAGGAGGGTCCGGACCTCGAGGCCCTAAGGGAAGCCCTCCTGCGGGAGCGGCCCCGCTTCCTCTACCTCATCCCCTCCTTCCAGAACCCCGCCTCCGGCCTCATGCCCCTCGCCAAACGGCAAAAGCTTCTGGAGCTGGTCATGGAAGCGGGCGTGGTGGTGGTAGAGGACGACGCCTACCGGGAGCTTTACTTCGGGGAGAGGCGCCTTCCAAGCCTCTTTGAGCTGGCCCGGAGCGCGGGGTACGAGGGGGTCATCTACCTCTCCAGCTTCTCCAAGATCCTGGCCCCAGGCCTCCGGGTGGCCTTCGCCGTGGCCCCCAAGGAGGCGCTAAAGAAGCTGGTCCAGGCCAAGCAGGGGGTGGACCTGCACACCCCCACCCTCAATCAGATGCTGGTTCTAGAGCTCCTCAAGGAGGGCCTTCCCGCCCGCCTGGAACGGGTGCGCCAGGTGTACCGCGAGAAAGCCCAGGCCATGCTGGAGGCCCTGGACAGCGCCATGCCCCAAGGGGTGCGCTACACCCGGCCCCAGGGTGGGATGTTCGTGTGGATGGAGCTCCCCGAGGGGGTTTCTTCGGAGGAGCTATTCCAAAAGGCCATCGCCGAAGGGGTGGCCTTCGTGCCCGGAGGGCCCTTCTTCGCAAACGGGGGCGGGGAGAACACCCTAAGGCTCTCCTACGCCACCATGGACCGGGCGCGGATCCAGGAGGGGGTTAAGCGGCTTGCCCGGGCCCTGGAGAGCCTTCTGCCCCTAAGAGCCCGTTAAGAAGGCTCCAGCACCAGCCCTTCCGGCCACACCCCCCCCAGGGCCTCCCAGGCCCGGACCATGTCCTGAGGAACGGGGGCCCGGAACTCCAGGATGCGCCCCGTGCGGGGGTGGGGCAGGCGGAGCTCGTAGGCGTGGAGGGCCTGGCGGGGGATGTGGGGGCTTTTCCTCCCGTAGAGCTCATCCCCCAGGATGGGGGCGCGGAGGTGCTTCAGGTGCACCCGGATCTGGTGGGTGCGCCCGGTGTGGGGCCGGGCCTCCACCAGGGCGTAGGGCCCCTGGGTGGCGAGAAGGGCGATGTCCGTCTCCGCGTACCGGGCGGCGATCCCCCCCACGTGCATCCGGTGCCGCTCCACCGGGTGGCGGCCGATGGGGGCGATGAGGGTCCCCTCCTTGGGGTGGCCCTCGGTGAGGGCCAGGTAGCGCTTGAAGACCAGGCGGTCGCGGAAGGCCCGGGCCAGGGCCTCGAGGGCCCCCCCGTGCTTGGCCACCACCAGGACCCCGCTGGTGTCCTTGTCCAGGCGGTGGACGATGCCGGGGCGCACCCGTTCAGGGGGTTCGGCCTCCTCCACCTCGTAGTACCGGCCCAGAAGGGCGTTCACCACCGTGCCCGTGTAGACCCCGGGGGCCGGGTGGGTGAGGAGGCCCGGGGGCTTATTCAGGACCAGCATGTCCTCGTCCTCGTAGAGGACGGGGATGGAGAGGTCCTCCGGCACCACCATGGGCTTCTCCTCCGGGGGCTCCACCAGGACCTCCTCCCCCCTAAGCCGGTAGGCGGGCTTTTCCACCACCTTCTCCCCCACCCGCACCCGGCCCTCGGCGATCCAGGCCTGGGCCCGGGCCCGGCTCACCCCTAGGGCCTCGGCCACGGCCTGGTCCAGCCGGACGCCTTCTTTACGAAAGCGCACCACGAAGACCCATTGTAACCCCCCTCGGGCGCCCAGCGTGCCGACAGCCTTCTGGGGCCCCCGCCGAAGCGCAAGCTTCGGCGGGGTACCTAAAAGCTGTGCTCCTCCCCTGGGAACACCCCCTGGCGCACCTCCTCCGCGTAACGCTGGAGGGCCTCCCGGATGAGCTTCCCCCCCTCCAGGTAGCGCTTGACGAAGCGGGGCTTGAACTCGCCGTAAAGCCCCACCGCGTCGTGGAAGACCAGCACCTGGGCGTCGGTGTGGGGCCCGGCCCCTATGCCCACGGTGTGCACCGAAAGCCGCTCCGTGATCTCCTTGGCGAGAAGGGCCGGGACCATCTCCAGGACCACCCCGTAGGCCCCGGCGGCCTCGAGGGCCAAGGCCCCTTTAAGGATCCGCTCCGCCTCCTCGGGGCGCTTCCCCTGGAGCTTAAACCCCCCAAGCTGGCTTGCCGTCTGGGGGGTGAGGCCCACGTGGCCCATCACCGGCACCCCGGCCCGGGTGAGCCCCTGGACGATCTCCGCCACCTCCTCGCCCCCCTCCAGCTTCACCGCGTCCGCCCCGCCCTCTTTCAGAAGCCTTTCCGCGGCGGAAAGGGCCCGGTCCAAGGTGGCGTAGGAGAGGTAGGGAAGGTCGGCCACCAAAAAGGTCTCCGGAGCCCCCCGGCGGGCGGCCTTGGTGTGGTGGAGGATCTCCTCCAGGGTCACGGGCACCGTGGAGGGGTAGCCCAGGACCACCATCCCCAGGGAGTCCCCCACCAGGATGGCGTCCACCCCCGCCTCCTCCGCCAGGCGGGCCGTGGGGTAGTCGTAGGCCGTGAGGTACACGAGGCGCTTCCCCTTGGCGTGGCGGAACTCCTTCACCGTCCTGCGCACGGGTCTATCATAAGGGGGCGTGGACGACCTCACCCTAAGGCCCAAAACCCTAGACGAGTACGTGGGGCAGAGGCGGCTCAAGGAGAAGCTCAGGGTCTACCTGGAAGCCGCCAAAGCCCGGGGCGAACCCCTAGAGCACCTCCTCCTCTTCGGCCCCCCGGGCCTGGGGAAGACCACCCTGGCCCACGTCATCGCCCATGAACTGGGGGTCAAGCTCCACATCACCTCGGGGCCGGCCATTGAGAAGCCGGGGGACCTGGCGGCCATCCTGGCCAACACCCTGGAGGAGGGGGACATCCTCTTCATCGACGAGATCCACCGCCTAAGCCGCCAGGCGGAGGAGCACCTCTACCCCGCCATGGAGGAGTTCCGCATGGACATCGTCATCGGCCAGGGGCCGGCGGCGAGGAGCATAAGGCTGGACCTCCCCCGCTTCACCCTCATCGGGGCCACCACCCGCCCGGGCCTCATCACCGCGCCCCTAAGGAGCCGCTTCGGCATCGTGGAGCACCTGGAGTACTACAGCCTGGAGGAGCTTTCGGAAGGGATCCGGCGGGACGCCCGCCTTCTCGGGGTGGGCATCACGGAGGAGGCCGCCCTGGAGATCGCCCGCCGGAGCCGGGGCACCATGCGCATCGCCAAAAGGCTTTTCCGCCGGGTGCGGGACTTCGCCCAGGTGGCGAAGGAGGAGACCATCACCCGGGAAAGGGCCCTCCTCGCCCTCGAGGCCTTGGGCCTGGACGAGCTGGGCCTGGAACGGCGGGACCGGGAGATCCTGGAGGTCCTCATCCTCCGCTTCGGCGGGGGGCCGGTGGGGCTTTCCACCCTGGCCACCGCCCTCTCGGAAGACCCGGGCACCCTGGAGGAGGTCTACGAGCCCTACCTCATCCAGCAAGGCCTTCTAAAACGCACCCCCAGGGGCCGCATGGCCACGGAGAAGGCCTACCGCCACCTGGGCTTCCCCCCACCGGTGGAGCCCCTCTTAGAGCCATGATCCGGGCCACCCTGGAAGAGCTGGACCTGGGCGAACTCCTAAAAGCCCTGGAAGCGAACCGCAAGAACGCGGTGGTCACCTTCCAGGGGAGGATTTACGGCCGGGTCCACCTCCTCGGGGGGCGCATCCTCTACGCCCGCACGGAGCCGGGGCCCCACCTGGGGGAGTACCTGGTGCGGCTCGGCCACCTCTCCTTGGAAGAGGTGCAGGAGCTGGTGGAGCGCCAGGGGCGGGAGAACCCGGGCACCCCCTTGGGGGCCCTGGCCCTGGAGCTCGGGCTCATCGGGGAGGAGGAGCTCAAGGAGGCCCTCTGGGCCCAGGTCCTGGAGGCCCTGGCCACCCTTCTTGGGGAAAAGGAGGGGGAGATCCTGGCCGAGCCCTTCACCGAGGGAAGCCAGGTGGCCCTGCCCGAGACCCTGGATACGGGCGCGGCCCTCATGGAGGCGGCCCGCAGGCTGGACGAGTGGCGCCGGGGCCAGGTGGACCCGGACGCGGTCTTCCAGCTTTCCGGCGACCCCACCCGCCACCCCCTCACCCCCGAGGCCTGGGCGGTGCTGGAGCAGCTGGACGGGGTGCGGCGGGCCCGGAGCGTGGCCCTCCTCTCCGGCCTCCCCGAGGAGGAGGTCTACCACCTCCTCTACGAGCTTCTGGGCCGGGGGCTCATCCGCCCCTCCGCCCTGGCCCCCGAGGACCCCTTGGTCCTGGTTCTGGCGGAAAGCGGGGTGGTGCGGAGGCTTCTCCTCTACCTCCTGGAGGCCCACCGCTTCCGCGTACAGCTTGCCAAGGACCTGGAGATGGCCCTGCGCCTCCTCAAGGAAAGGCCCAAGGGCATCATCCTCCAGGGGGAAAGGGCCTTGGAGGCCGCCCGCCGCATCCGGGCCCTGCCCGAAGGGCGGCTCGCCTCCCTCTACCTGGTGAGCGAAACCCCCCCGGGCCTCCTCTTCCGGCCCCTCAGGGTCCTGCACCTACCCAAGCCCTTAAGGAGCCAGGAGGTCCTAAAGGCCCTCGCCCCCTTGAGGGGAGGGACCTAGGACAGGCGCCCTAGACCTTTTTCCTGGGGCCCCCGGCGAAGCGTTGGCTTCGGGGGGGTACTTAGTTCAACCGCCTCCCCCCCTGGAGCAGGGCCCGGGCCCGCTCCAGGTAGGCGGAAAGGGTCGCGTGCCACTCGTCCGTGGGGTGGAGGTACGGGAGAACGGCCTGGGCCCTGGCCACCATCTCCTCGGGGTGGCGGTAGCCCAGCTGGGCCAGGGTGTCCACCACCATCTCCTGGGCCGCGGTCCAGTCTCGGCTCCCTTCGTCCGCGGCCTCCGCCGCGCGCCGGTAGTGCTCCAGGGCCTCCTCCAGGTGCATGAGGTCGTAGGCGATGTGCCCGAGCACCAGCTCCCCCTGGGCCAAGGCCCCTTCCGCTATGGCCCTCCTTGCCTCCTCCTCCGCCTCCCCGTAGCGGCCCTGGCGGTACAGGGCCTCGGCCAGGTCCGCCCGGGCGGAGGCCCGGTAGGGGTAGCCCTCCTCCTTCAGAAGGGCCCGGAGGTGCTCCTCGGCCTCGAGGTAGGCCCCCTGGTCCAAGGCCGCCACCCCCATCTCGTGGAGCACGTAGGGCCTCTCCCCGGGCTCCGCCCGCCTTAGGGCCTCCCGGAAGCTCTCCATGGCCTCCGCGTAGCGCCCAAGCTGGAGGAGGGCCTGGCCCTTCACCAAGGGGGTGCCGTAGGCCCTGTGGCCGCTTTCCTCCTCCAGCTCCAGGGCCTTCCCGATGGCCTCCAGGGCCAGGGTGGGGTTCCCCAGGAGGAGGTGGGCCCGGGCCAGGAGGTAGTGGCGGGTGGCCCCGTCCTCCGGGCCCTCCTCCCCCACCGCCTCCTCCGCCTCCTTCAAGGCCAGAAGGGCCCTTTCGCCCTCCCCCGCCTCCAGCCACATGGCGGCCGCGTCCAGAAGGAGCCAGTAGCGCTCGAGGCCCAGGGCGATCCCCGCCCCCTCCTCGTAGGCAAGGGCGGCCTCCCCAAAGCGCCCCAGGCGCTCCAAGGCCCTGCCCTTAAGCCCCTCCGCCCGCCAGGCCAGGAAGGCGGGAAGGCCCTCCTTCAGGGTCCTTAGGACCTCCTCAAACCGGCCCAGGTAGAAGAGGGCCTGGGCCTGGTGGTAGCGGGCCCGGGGGTCCTCCGTGGGGAGGAAAAGGGGGAGGACCTCCCGCTCCGAGCGGCCCTCGAGGGCCAGAAGCTCGGCCAGAAGGGCCCGGTAAAGGGGCAGGTGCTCCACCCCCCCAAGCTCGTAGGCCTCCTCCAGGGCCTGGTGGGCCCGCTCCAGGCCCTCCTCCCCGTAGAGGCTGTGGACCTCGGCCAGGAGGAGAAGGGCCTCCTTGGCCTCCTCCTTCCGGCCGAAGAGGGCCTTCCGGGTAAGGGCCTCTATGGCCGTCTCGTAGTCGCCGTGGTGTAGGGCCTCCAGGACCCCCATGCCCCCCATCGCGGCTAGAAGGATACCACAGGCCCCAGTCCCTCCCCGCTCCAGGCGTTACCATGGGGAAAGGAGGTTGACCTTGGCCCAGCGCATTAACCCCTTCACCCTGTTCTTCCTGCTCCTCCTCGGCTACCTGGCCTATACGGCCTTCACCGGCCCCCCGGCCCCCACCCTCTCCTACACGGAGTTCCGGGAGATGGTGCGCCAGGGCCGGGTGGCCCAGGTAACCCTGGAGGAAACCCGCATCCTGGGCGAGCTCAAAGAGCCTGAGCGCTTCCCCACCCCCCAAGGGGAGCGGGTGGCCCGGCGCTTCCAGGTGCCCCTGCCCCCCGCCCAGGTGCAGGACCCCGAGCTCCTGCGCTTCCTGGAGGAAAACGGGGTGCGGATCGTCACCAAGCCCCCTTCCTTCTGGCCCCAGTTCCTCCTCTACGTGGGCCCCACCCTCCTCCTCATCCTCTTCTTCTGGTTCTTCTTCATGCGCGCCCAAGGAGGGGCGGGGCAGGTGATGCAGTTCGGCCAAAGCCGGGCCAAGCTCTACGGCAAGGAAAAGACGGTGAACACCACCTTCAAGGACGTGGCCGGGCACGAGGAGGCCAAGCGGGAACTCATGGAGGTGGTGGACTTCCTCAAAAACCCCAAGAAGTACCTGGAGCTGGGAGCGGAGATCCCCAAGGGGGTGCTCCTGGTGGGCCCTCCGGGCACGGGCAAGACCCTCCTGGCCCGGGCGGTGGCGGGGGAGGCGGGGGTGCCCTTCTTCTCCGTCTCCGCCAGCGAGTTCATGGAGATGTTCGTGGGCGTGGGGGCCAGCCGGGTGCGGAGCCTCTTTGAGGACGCCCGGCGGAACGCCCCCAGCATCATCTTCATTGACGAGCTGGACTCCATCGGAAGGAAGCGGGGGGCCGGCATCGGCGGCGGACACGACGAAAGGGAGCAGACCCTGAACCAGATCCTCTCGGAGATGGACGGGTTTGAGAAGGACACCTCGGTCATCGTCCTCGCCGCCACCAACCGCCCGGACATCCTGGACCCCGCCCTCCTCCGCCCGGGCCGGTTTGACCGGCAGGTGGTGGTGGGCCTGCCCGCCTTGGAGGAAAGGAAGGAGATCCTCCTGGTGCACATGCGGAACAAGCCCATCGCCGAGGACGTGGACCCCTTGGAGCTCGCCCACCTCACCCCCGGCTTCTCCGGGGCCGACCTCAAGAACCTGGTGAACGAAGCCGCCCTGCTCGCCGCCCGCGCGGGGGAGAAGAGGATCCGCAAGGAGCACTTCCTAAAGGCCCTGGACAAGATCGTCCTGGGGCTGGAACGGCCCGCCCTCAAGCTCTCCGAGGAGGAGCGGCGGGCGGTGGCCTACCACGAGGCGGGGCACGCGGTGGTGGGGGAGGTGCTGCCCCACGCGGACAAGACGGAAAAGGTCTCCATCGTCCCCCGGGGGATGGCCCTGGGGGCGCGCTGGAGCAAGCCGGAAGAACGGGTCTTGGTCTCCCGGGAGCACCTCATGGACGAGCTTTCCGTGCTCCTGGCGGGCCGGGCCGCGGAGGAGCTCTTCACCGGCACCGTCACCACCGGGGCCCAGGACGATTTCAAGCGGGCCACGGGCCTCGCCAAGCGCATGGTCCTGGACTGGGGCATGGGGGAGCACTTCAAGAACATCGCCTGGGGCTCGGACTCGGGGCCCATCTTCCTGGGGGAGGAGATCGCCAAGAAGAAGGACCACTCCGAGGAGACGGCCCGCCTCATAGACCAGGATATCCGCCAGATCCTGGACGAGGCCTACGCCCGGGCCCGGGAGGTGCTCCTGGCCCACGCGGAGGCCATGCACCGCCTGGCGGAGGAGCTCTTAAGGGAAGAGACCATCCCCGGGGAGCGGGTGCGGGCCATCCTTAAGGAGACCCAGACCGTGCAGCGCTCGGGGGAGGCCTAGGGCTGAAGGGCGAGCTCCAGAAGCCGCCTTAAAAGCTCCGGGTAGCTGACCCCCCCCGCCTGGAAGAGGCGGGGGTACATGCTGGTGGGGGTGAAGCCGGGGATGGTGTTCACCTCGTTCAGGTAGACCTCCCCTTCGGCCAGGAAGAAGTCCACCCGGGCCATGCCCCGGATGCCCAAAACGCGGTAGGCCTTGAGGGCCATCTCCTGGATGGTCTCCGCCGTGCCCGGGTCCAGGGGCGCGGGGATGAGGAGCTCCGCCCGCCCCGGGGTGTACTTGGTCTCGTAATCGTAGAAGGGGGCCTGGTAGCGGATCTCCCCCACGGGGCTGGCCTGGCCGAAGACGTTGCCCAAAACCCCCACCTCCAGCTCCCGCACCCCCCCCAGGGCCTTCTCCACCACCGCCTTGCGGTCGTAGCGGAAGGCCTCGGCCAGGGCTTCCTCCAGCTCCCCGTAATCCTCCGCCCGGCGGACGCCGATGCTGGAGCCGGTGTTGGCGGGCTTCACGAAGTAGGGGGGTTCAAAGGGGATGAGGGGGGTCTCCCCCCGGTAGAGGGCCACCCAGGGGACCACGGGCAGGCCCGCCTGCTGCAGGACCCTTTTGGAGAGGTCCTTGTCCATGCATAGGGCGCTGGCCGCCACCCCCGCCCCCACGTAGGGCTTGCCCAAAAGCTCCAAAAACCCCTGGACCGTCCCGTCCTCCCCGAAGGGCCCGTGGAGGAGGGGGAAGACCACGTCGTAGCGGCCCCAGTCCAAAGGCGGGGGGAAGGGGTGGGGGCCTGTGGGGGCAAGGCCGGCCTCGAGGGCCCTCCTCGCCTCCTCCCCCAGGAGCCAGCGGCCGTCCTTGGCGATGACCGCAAGCTCCGTGGGGAAGGGGATGTGCTCCAGCACCCCCCTGGCGGAGACCAGGGAGACCTCGTGCTCGGGGCTTTTGCCGCCAGCCAGGAGGAGGACACGCATGGGAAAAGCTTACCCCAGGCGGAGGTCCAGGCCGTTAAAGCGGTCCGCGCAAGGGAGGAGGCCCCGCTCCGCCCAGCAGAGCACCGCCTCCTTGGCCACCTCCAGCACCCTTTCCACCAGGGGCCTTTCCTCCTCGCGGAAGGGGGACAGCACGTAGGCCGCGCCCTCCTCCGGGCGGGGGGGCTTGCCGATGCCGATCCTGAGGCGGTGAAAGGCCCAGGTGCCCAGGGCCTCCCCGATGGAGGCCACCCCCCGGTTTCCCGCAGG
Source organism: Thermus oshimai DSM 12092 (assembly GCF_000373145.1). Taxonomy (NCBI): domain Bacteria; kingdom Thermotogati; phylum Deinococcota; class Deinococci; order Thermales; family Thermaceae; genus Thermus; species Thermus oshimai. The sequence goes on along the minus strand of NZ_KB890602.1, from coordinate 331,827 downwards.
CCGCCCCCCGGCCTTTAGGCGCAGGCGGCCCAGAGGGAGGTCCATCTCGTCATGAACCACCAGGATGCGTTCGGGAGGGATCTTGTAAAAGCGGGCCAGGGGGGCCACCACCTGGCCGGTGAGGTTGTAGTAGGTGAGGGGCTTGAGGAAAAACCCCTTCTCCTCCCCCACCGTCCCTTCCGCCAGGAGGGCCTCCCCCTTCCTGCGAAAGGGGAGGCCCAGCCGGTCCAGGACCATGAAGCCCACGTTGTGCCGGGTATGGGCGTACTCCGGCCCCGGATTCCCCTGGCCCACCACCAAAAACATCCCCGCCTCCTAAAGGAAAGCCCCCGGAGGTCTCCGGGAGGCTTTGGAAGGGCCTAAGCACCCCTTCCTTTGGGGCGCTTGGGCTACTCCTCCTCCTTCTTCCCCTTCTTGATGACCTCGGGCTCGGCGGGGACCTCCTGGGCCTCCGCGGCCAGCTTCTCCACGTCCTCCGGGGGCACCACCGCGGCGATGGTCTCCTCGGGGCTCACCGCCAGCTTCACCCCCTCGGGAAGCTTCAGGTCGGCGGCGTGGAGGCTGTCCCCGATGCCGAGGCCGGAAACGTCCACCTCAATGAACTCGGGGATGTTCCTGGGGGAAACCCGCACCAGGATGTCCCGGTGCACCTCCTGGAGCACCCCGCCCTCCCGCACGCCCACGGGGGTCCCCACAAAGCGCAAGGGGATGTACATCTCCACCGGCTCGTCGGAGAGGACGTAGAAGTCCACGTGCTCGGGGCGGCGCTTGCGCTTGTCCAAGTTCACCTGGCGCACCAGGGTGGGCAGTTCCCCATCGGGGAGCTCCAGGACGATGACGTGGTGGATGGAGGCCTGGCGGAACACCCGGTCAAACTCGGAGAGCTCCACGTACACCTTCTTGTTCAGGGCCTTGTTGTACATCACCCCGGGGAGCTTCCCCGCCCGCCTCAAGGCGGCAGGCTTCTCCCCCTCGCGGTAGTAGGCTTTCAGACGATACTCCATGGCTCCTCCCTAGCCCCCCAAGGGGCACACGGAGAAAAGTGTACCACAACCCTAGATGAGGGCGCTCACGGACTGGTTGGTGTGCACGTGGCGGATGGCCTGGGCCAGGAGTTCCGCGGTGGAGAGGACCGTATAGCCCCCATCCCGCAAGGGGATGGTGTCGGTGAAGACCACCTCCCGGATGGCGGGGTGGGCAAGGTTCTCCCGCGCAGGGCCCACCAGGACGGGGTGGGTGGCGAGGACGATGGCTTCGGGCCGCGCCCCCGCCTGGAGGAGGGCCTCCACCCCCCGGCGGATGGTCCCCCCGGTGGAGACGATGTCGTCCACGATAAGGGGCCTCAGGCCCGCCACCTCCCCGATCACGTAGGTCACGGAGGTTTCCGAAGGGCCGTGCCGGCGCTTGGCCAGCATGGCGAAGGGGAGGCCGAGGCGTTCCGCAAGCCTCCTCGCCTCCTCCGCCCGGCCCGCGTCGGGGGAGACCACCACCGACCCCTCCACCAGGCCCCTTTCCCTCAGGTAGCGGGCGAAGAGGCGCACCGCGGAGAGGTGGTCCACGGGGATGTCAAAGAAGCCCTGGATCTGGGGGGCGTGGAGGTCTATGGCGATAACCCTTTCCACCCCCACCCGCTCCAGGAGGCTCGCCACCAGCTTGGCGCTGATGGGCTCGCGGCCTTCCGTCTGCTTGTCCTGGCGGGCGTAGCCGAAGTAGGGGATGACGGCGTTGATGCGCGCCGCCGAGCTCCTGCGGGCCGCGTCCGCCAGGAGGAGGAGCTCCATGAGGTGGTCGTTCACCGGGGGCGAGGTGGGCTGGATGAGGTAGACGTCCTCCCCGCGCACGCTTTCCAGAAGCCGCACCCTCACCTCCCCGTCGGGAAAGCGCTCCACCAGGGCCTTCCCCAAGGGCACCCCGAGGGCCTCGGCCACGCGCCGGGCCAGGTCGGGGTGGGCGTTCCCCGAAAAGATGCGGATTTCCATGGCCTCCCCCTTTCAGTATAGGAGGGCTTGGGCCAGGAGGCCGAGGCGCCTCGAGGCCGCCTTCAGGAAGGCGCTGAAATCCCCTTCCGCCCCCTCCCCCGCCCCGTCCGTCACCGCCCGCACCAGGGCCATGGGCACCCCGAAGCGCCAGGCGGCGAAGAGGGCCGCCGCCCCTTCCATCTCCACCGCGTGGGCCCCAAACTCCGCCCGGAGGCGCTCCGCCTCCTTCCGGTCGGCCAGGAAGCGGTCCCCCGTGGCCACCACCCCCAGGCGGTGGGGGAGGCCCAGGCGGCTGGCCGCCTCCTTGGCCTTTTGGAGAAGGCGGGGGTCCGAGGGGAAAAGGCGCACCCCGAAGGCGGTCTCCCCCTTCGCCCGGCCGAAGGGAGTGAGGTCCACGTCCCACTGCACCGCGCCTTCCGCCAGGAGAAGGTCCAGGGCTTTTAGGGATGGGTCCAGGGCCCCCGCCACCCCCAGGAAGTAGGCCTCCTCTATGGGAAAGCGGGTGAGGACGTGGGCCACGGCGAGAGCGGCCGCCGCCTTCCCCACCCCCGTCTCGGCCACCAAGACCCCCTCCCCCCGGTGCAGGGGGAGGGGGCCGGAAAGGGGCTCCGAAGCCCCTAAGGCCTCCCGGAGGGCTTCCGCCTCCTGGGCTTCCGCGGCGAAGAAGGCCTTCATGGGGTGGGCTGGACCTTTAGGCCCGCCTCCAGGACCCGTTGGGCCCAGGCCTTGGCCCCCTTTAGGTCGTGGTCCCGGTAGTTGCCGCACGCGCGGAAGGAGGCCCCGGGGATCTCCCCTTGGTGGCGGAGCACGTCCTCCAGGGCCTTCCTGAAAGCCTCCAGCACCGCCTCTTCCCCTATGGGCCCTTCCGCCACCAGGTAGAACCCGGTGCGGCAGCCCATGGGGGAGAGGTCGATGACCCCGGGGAGGTGCGCCCTGAGGTACCCCGCGAGGAGGTGCTCGAGGGTGTGGAGGGCGGCCGTGGGGATGGCCTCCCGGTTGGGCTGGGCGAGCCTCAGGTCGTACTTCTCCACCACCCCGCCCCCCACCGCCTTCCGCCCCGCCAGGCGCACGTAAGGGGCCCGCACCTTGGTGTGGTCCAGGTTGAAGCTCTCCACCTCCGGCATATACCCCCATCCTAAAGGGTAAACTGCGGGCTATGGTGGTGGTCTTGGACTTCGGCTCCCAGTACACGAGGCTCATCGCCAGGAGGCTTAGGGAGCTTAGGGCCTTCTCCCTCATCCTCCCGGGGGACACCCCCTGGGAGGAGATCGCCAAGCACCGGCCCCAGGCGATCATCCTTTCCGGAGGGCCCAGGAGCGTGTACGAGGAGGACGCCCCTAGGCCCGACCCCAGTCTTTGGGAAGCGGGCCTTCCGCTCCTTGGCATCTGCTACGGGATGCAGCTTCTGGCCCAGGCCTACGGGGGCAAGGTGGAGCGGGCCGGCCGGGCGGAGTACGGCAAGGCCCTCCTCACCGCCCACGAGGGCCCCCTCTTCCGGGGCCTTGGGGGGGAGGTCCAGGTGTGGATGAGCCACCAGGACGCGGTCACCGAGCTCCCTCCGGGCTTCAAGGTGGCCGCCCGCACGGAGGAGAACCCCGTGGCGGCCATAGAGGGGAAGGACGGGCGCACCTTCGGGGTCCAGTTCCACCCCGAGGTGGCCCACACCCCCAAGGGGATGCAGATCCTGGAAAACTTCCTGGAAGTGGCGGGGGTGCGGCGGGACTGGACCCCGGAGCACATCCTGGAGGAGCTCCTTAGGGGGGTTCAGGAACGGGTGGGCGGGGAAAGGGTGCTCCTTGCGGTCTCGGGCGGCGTGGACTCCAGCACCCTGGCCCTCCTCCTGGCCAAAAGCGGGGTGGACCACCTGGCGGTCTTCGTGGACCATGGCCTCCTGCGCCTGGGGGAACGGGAGGAGGTGGAAGGGGCCTTAAGGGCCCTTGGGGTGAACCTCCTGGTGGTGGACGCCAAGGCGCGCTTCCTAAAGGCCCTCAAGGGGGTGGAGGACCCCGAGGAGAAGCGGCGCCGCATCGGCCACACCTTCGTGGAGGTCTTCCGGGAGGTGGCCAGGTCCCAAGGGCCTTTCCGCTTCCTCGCCCAGGGGACCCTGTACCCGGACGTGATCGAGTCCGCGGGGGAGAAGGGGGCCGCCAAGATCAAGAGCCACCACAACGTGGGGGGGCTTCCCGAAGACCTGGGGTTTGAGCTCCTGGAGCCCTTCCGCCTCCTCTTCAAGGACGAGGTGCGGGAGCTCGCCCTCCTCCTAGGCCTCCCCGACCCCCTCCGCCTCCGCCACCCCTTCCCGGGGCCGGGCCTGGCGGTGCGCATCCTGGGGGAGGTGACGGAAGAAAGGCTGGAGATCTTAAGGAGGGCGGACGACCTCTTCACGAGCCTCCTCAAGGAGTGGGGCCTGTACGACCAGGTGGCCCAGGCCCTGGCGGTCCTCACCCCCCTAAGGAGCGTGGGGGTGGCGGGGGACGAGCGGCGCTACGGCCATGTGCTCGCCCTCCGGGCGGTGACCACGGAGGACTTCATGACCGCGGACTGGGCCCGGCTTCCCCTGGAGTTCCTGGACGAGGCCGCAAGGCGCATCACCCAGAAGGTGCCCGAGGTGGGCCGGGTGGTCTACGACATCACCGCCAAGCCCCCGGCCACCATAGAATGGGAGTGATGGGCGAGGCGGCGCGCCTCCTAAGGCCCCTTTCGCTGGAGGAGGTCTACGCGGGGGTGGAGCTTTAGCGAAGCTTCCGCCTGGGCAGGGGCCTTCGCGTCCCAGGGTTCGCCGAGGCTTAGGCCTTTTTGAGGGGGATCGCGGTAGACTGGAGGGGAAAGGAGGTCAAAGATGCCCACCTTTATCGTCCTCAGCACCCTCACGGACGAGGGGGCCGAGACCCTCATCAAGAACCCCGAGCGCATCAAGGAGGTGAACGGGGAGCTGGAGCGGGACTTCGGGGTGAAGGTGGTGGCCCAGTACGCCGTGCTGGGGCCCTACGACTTCGTGAACATCGTGGAGGCGGAGGACGCGGCCAGCGTGGCCCGGGCCATGCTCCACCTGGCCTCGAGGGGAAGCGTGAAGACCACCACCCTGGAGGCCATCCCCGTGGCCGAGCTCATCGCCCGCCTGAAGTAGTGGACGTCCTGGAAACCTGCGTTTACGCCGAGGACCTGGAGGCCGCCCGGGCCTTCTACGAGGGGGTTTTGGGCCTTCCCTGCTTCCAGTTCAAGCCCCCCCGGCACGCCTTCTTCCGGGCGGGGCGGGGGGTCTTTCTGGTCTTCAACCCCGCCCTCACGGAAAAGGAGGAAACCCTTCCCCCCCATGGGGCCAGGGGAAGCGTGCACGTGGCCTTCCGGGTGGCGGAGGAAGAGCTTTCCCTTTGGGCGAGGCGCCTGGAGGCGGCGGGGTTTCCCGTCTGGTGGGCGGAGTGGCCCAAGGGGAAGAGCCTCTACACCCTAGACCCCGCGGGGAACCTGGTGGAGCTGGCCCCGGCGGGGATCTGGGGCCTGGAGTAGGCCATGGACCCCGCACCCCTAGCCCCTGCCCTAACCTTCCTAGAAAGGGGGCAGGATAGGGAGGCCCTGGCCCTCCTCCAAACCCCCCGGGAGGGAGCGGAGGAGGCCGAGCGCCTAGCCCTGCTGGGCTTCCTCCGCCTCCGGCAGGGAGACCCCGGGAGCTACCGGGCCCTGGCCCTGGAGGCCGCCCGGCGGGCCCAGACCCCCCTCACCCTCTACCACCTGGGCCTGGCCCTGCCCCCCCGCCAGGGCCTCCCCGCCCTGGAGGAGGCCTTCCACCGCGCGGCAGACCCCAAGGCCAAAGCCCTCCTCGCCCGGGCCCTGGCCCGCACCCTCCGCCGCCTGGGCCGCTTCCGGGAGGCCCTGGCCTACGCCGCCCTGGCCCGCCTCCAAAGCCCAAGCCCCTACGCCGCCCTGGAATGGGCCTGGCTCAGCCTCCTGGCGGAGGAGGAGCCGCCCCTGCCCCATCTCCTCCGCCTGGCGGAGCCCCTGGCCCTGGAGGAGGGCCCCGCCCTCTACGCCCGCTTCCTCATGGCCCACCTCCGCCTCCTCCAGGGGGAGGAGGGCGCGGCCCAGGCCTACTTCCAAAAGGCGGTGGCGGAAGCCCCGCCCGCGAGCCTCCCCTACCTGGCCCCCGCCGGGGTGCGCCTCCTTAGGGCGGAAGCCCTCCCCCTCCTCCAGGCCGCCCGGCCCTGGGCCCGGGAAGGGCTGCCCAAGGCCCTCCTGGACCTCGCCTTCGGGCTCCTCCAGGAGGAACGGGAACGGGTGGCCCAAACCCTGCCCCTTCTTCTGGAGGAGGCTGCGGAAGAAGCCCTCCGGGCCCTCCTCTTCCTGGGAACGGAGCACCCCCTCCTGGGGGCCCTCTCCTCGAGGGGCCGGAGGGCCCTCTGGCGGGAAGGCCCCAAGGCCCCTTACCTCTGGGCCCTAGGCGGGCCCCCGCGCCTTGGGGAAGCGCCCCTTCCCCTCCGCCAGGCGGAGGTCTTGGCCCTCCTCCTGGTCCACCCCGAGGGCCTTTCTGGGGAGGCCCTCTCGGAAGCCCTTTACGGTGAGGCGCACCTGGGGGCGGTGCGCATGGAGGTGGCCCGCCTCCGGGCCCGGGGGCTTCCCGTGGGGAGCCGGCCCTACCGCCTGGAAGGGCCTTTGGGGGCCGATTTCCTGGACCTAAGGGCGGCCTTAGGCCGGGGAGACCTAAAGGGGGCCCTGGCCCTCTACCGGGGCCCCCTCCTCCCGGAAAGCACCGCCCCGGGGGTGGAGGCCCTGAGGGCAGATCTGGAGGAAGCCCTCAAGGCCGCGGTCCTCGCCCGGGGCGGGACGGACCTCCTCTTCCTCCTGGCGGAGCGGTTGGGGGAGGACCTGGAGGTGTGGGAGGCCCTCCTCGAGGCCCTGCCCCCCGAAGACCCCCGCCACCCCATCGCCCGGGCGCGGGTGGCGCGGCTCAGAAGGGAGTGGGGCCTGTAGAAACCCGAAGCCTTTCTCCGCACCCGGAAGGACACCCTTCACAAAGGCGGGCAGTGGGGGGCAAGGCACTGGGGAACAATCCCTCCGGCCCAAAGGATGAGCCACCAAAGGAAGCCCATGCTTTGAGAATGCACCGGAGAACATCACCCTTGCGTCACGCAAGGGCCACTCCATAAGAGATTTGTGAGTGACGCGGGCGTGACGTGGCCCGTGCTAGGGTAAGGGCAACCCTAAGGAAGGGGTGGTGAGGGTGATCAAGGAGGTGCAAGAGGTCAAGGTTGGCGGCCGGACCCGCAGGGTCCATGTTCGGCCTTTCGCCTGGAACCTGCACGCACCCACCCATATGGAGTGGGCTCCAGACGGGCGGCTTCTTGTGGTGGAGCGCACCACGGGGAAGGTCAAGAACATCACCAAGGGCGGGGACATGGAGGAGGCCAAGCCCTTCGCTTGGGGTTTGGAGGGGCCCTCTAGCATGTGCCCTCTACCAGACGGGCGACTCCTCATTTCCGAGTTTTGGGGTGGACGGATACTTGATATCTCCTCCGGAGGACCTGCTTCTAAAGCCCCCGTCTTTTGTGAAGGCCTCATTCGGCCATATAGCATTACAAGTGTTCCCACAGAGGGTAGCTATAGGGTTTTTGTAGTTTCTTCAGGCGAAAAGAGAGCCTTGGAAGATGTCGTAGGGCAGGTCAGCGAAATCAGTAATGGGAAGGCTTTGCCTTTTCTGACTCAGATTCTTAGCAGGAGGTCTAGAGGTACAGAGGGCTTCACACCACCTTGGAGTTGGCCAGAAGAATGGAGTGTTTATGCAAGTCAGTGCAGCAAAAAATCATGGACCACCTTCCTACCGGGTGAGAAAGGTGTATTGATTTTGGCTGTCTCCAGCCTTGGAAGAATAATTGCCTTTCCGGTACAGGAAGGTCCACAGGAGTTGCCAGAAGTAGCAAAAAAGTACACAATTGCTTTTGATCTTGACAACATGGGAGGGATCATTGGTCATCCTTACAACGGTTTTCTCTACGTTTCCCAACCTGCAACTGGATCCGTCTTAGCTATAGATCCCAAAGAAGTAAGGGCATACTCCTTTGACCCCCCAGTAGTTACGAACTTACCTTCCCCTAGTTGCGTTCGGTTTAGCCCCGATGGACAGACGATGTTTGTTTGCTCTCCGACGAACGGCGTTGTCTGGAAGGTGGAAGGCGTGGTAAGCTAGAGATGGTAAACTTAATCCTCGCCCTTGAGGCCTTCCGCCTCTTTGGGGCGGGGTTTTTCTACTTCGCCCATGGGGCCCTAGCCGCCCTTGTGGCCCCCAGCCCCTCGGGGGCGGCCCTGGCCCTGGGGGCCCGCCTCGCGGCGGAGCCCTTCTTCGCCCTCCTGGCGGGCCTCCTCTCGGACCGCTGGCCCAGAGGCCCTCTCCTGGGCCTTTCCGCCCTAGGGCAGGCCCTCCTCACCCTCGGGGTCCTGGCCCTCCTCCCCTCGCCCCCCCTCCTTCCCCTTTACCTGGCGGGCTTCCTCTTCGCCGCCCTCGAGGCCTTGCGCCTGGTGGCCGCGGGCGCCCTCCTCGCCGACCTCCTCCCCCAGGAGGCCCTGGCCCGGGCTCGGGGAAGGCTCCACGCTGCCTACACCGCCGCCGACCTCCTCTCGGACTTCCTGTCGGGCCTCCTTTTCAGCCGCTCCCAGACCCTCGCCCTGGGCCTGGGAGGGGGGCTTCTCCTCCTCGCCGCCGCCTCCTACCGGGCCCTGCCCCTTGCCTCCCCTATCCCCCGTCCGGCCACGGGGGGTAGCCTAGCGGGGCTCCGCTTCCTCTGGCAAAGCCCCCTCCTCCGCCCCCTGCTCCTCCTGGAGGGCGCCTTGGACCTGGCCCACGCCCTCCTGGCGGGCCTCCTCCCCTTTTTGGTCCTGCGGGGCCTAGGGGCGGCGCCCTGGGTCCTCGGCCTTTTGGGAAGCGCCCTCAGCCTGGGGGGGGCCCTAGGGGGGCTTCTGGTGGGCCCCGCCCTAGCCCGGCTGGGCCGGAAGGCCACCCTGGCCTGGGCCCTATTGGCCTCGGCCCTGGGCCTCCTCGGAGTGGCCCTCCTGCCCTCTTGGCCCTTCCTCGCCGCCTTTCTCCTCCTCTCCGGCATGGGTGGGGCGGCCTTCTCCGCGGTGGCCGGCGCGGTCCGCCTGGGGGAGGCCCCCCCGGAGCTTCGGGGCCGGGTGGCGGGGGGGTTCCTCTTCCTCACCGGCCTCCTCGCCCCCCTGGGCCCCCTCCTCGGGGGCCTCCTGGCGGACCAGAGCCTCTCCCTCCCCTTCCTCCTCGCGGGGCTCGGCCTCTTGGGGCTGGCGGCTTTTGCCCGCTACGGAGGGCCAAGGTGAGGGCCCTCCCCAAGGCTTACCTCCCCGAGGCCCTAGGGGACCTGGGGGCCGCCCTGGGCTTCGGTGCCCTGAGCCTGGAGATCGCCCGCACCGGGGAAGCCTTCTGGGTGGGGGCCTTTGGGGCCCTGGGCTACCTCACCTTGGGGCCCCTCCTCCTCCTGAGCCCCTGGCTGGACCGGGTGGGCCCCCGCCGGGGCCTCCTGGCCCTCCGCCTCCTCCGGGCCCTCCTCTGGCTGCCCCTCCCCCTCCTCCCCCGGGAGGCCGCCCTCCTCGTCCTCTGGGCCTACCCCATCATGGTGGCCACGGACCTGGGGGTGGTGGCCTGGGACGCCTACCAGGTGCGCTTCCAAAGGGAACGCCTCCAGCGGGAGACCGGCCTCCTCTACGCCGCCTGGAACCTAGGAGGGCTTCTAGGCTGGCCCCTGGGGCCCCTTCTCCTCCTCCTCCACCCCGCCCTGCCCTACCTGGGGGCGGCAGGGGTGCTCCTCCTGGCCCTCTTCCTCCTGACCTCCGCCCTCCCCCACCTCCCCCAGGAGGCGCATTCCCGCGGCCCTGTTCCCCGGGCCTCCCTCCGGGCGGGCCTCCGGGCCCTCCTGGCCCACCCGCCCCTCCGCCCCTACCTCCTCCTCTCCCTCCTCTTCCAGCTGGGCCACGCCCTGGCCACGGCCCTCCTCGGCCTCCTCATCCTCCGATCGGGGGCGCCCGAAGCCCTCTTCGGCCTCCTCCTGGCCCTCGAGGACCTGGGCTACGCCCTGGGAGGCCTCCTCGCGGGCAGGCTCCCCCCGGGCCTGGCCCGGCCCCTGCCCCTAGCCCTAGCTCTGGCCGCAGGGGGGTTCCTCCTCCCCTTCCCCCTTCTCCTCCCCGCCTTCCCCCTCTACGGCCTGGGCGTGGGCCTCCTGAGCGCCCGCCTGCGGGCCTTAAGGGGGGAGCGCCTGCCAGAGGAGGGCCTGGCCGCGGCCCTTGCCGGGCTTAGGGCCCTCCTCTACGGGGCGGGGGCCCTCGGGGGCCTGGGGGCGGGGGTCTTCGGGCGGCTGGACCCCGCGCTTCCGGTATGGGGAGCCCTTCTCGCCTTCCTCCTCCTCTTCCTCCTGGGCCGGCCCCGTAAGATGTAAGGGGATGGAAAAGGACCTGAAAGCGGTGGAGCTTTTCACCGACGGCGCCTGCCTGGGCAACCCCGGCCCCGGGGGGTGGGCGGCCCTTTTGCGGTACGGGGAGCGGGAGAAGCTCCTCTCGGGGGACGAGCCCTGCACCACCAACAACCGCATGGAGCTCACCGCGGCGGTGGAGGGGCTAAGGGCGCTCAAAGAGCCCTGCCGGGTGGACCTCTACACGGATAGCCACTACCTCAAAAACGCCTTCACCGAGGGCTGGCTCGAGGGCTGGCGGAAGCGGGGCTGGCGCACGGGGGAGGGCAAGCCCGTGAAGAACCAGGACCTCTGGCAGGCCCTCCTAGAGGCCATGGAGGGGCACGAGGTGCGCTTCCACTGGGTGGAGGGGCACAGCGGCCACCCCGAGAACGAACGGGTGGACCGGGAGGCGAGGCGGAGGGCGGAGGAGGCCAAGGCCCGGAAGGTGGCCTGCACCCAGGGGAAACGCTTTTAGACATAAAAGCGAAAAAACGTTATACTTTAGCCATGGACCTCCCCAAGGCCGTGCTGGAAACCCACCTTAAGGACCGGGAAAGCGCCCAGTACAAGGCCAACAAGGACGCCTGGGTGGCCCTGGTGCGGGCGTTCAGGGAAAGCCTGGAGAAGGTGCGGGAAGGCGGGGGAAAACGGGCGGTGGAGCGCCAGCACCAAAAGGGCCGCCTCACCGCCCGGGAACGGATCCAGAGGCTCATAGACCCGGGGACGGAGTTCTACGAGCTCATGGCCTTCGCCGGATGGGGGATGTACGAGGAGTGGGGTGGGGCCCCGGCGGGGGGCGTGGTGGCGGGCCTCGGCCGGATCGCGGGGCGGGACTGGATGATCATCGCCAACGACGCCACGGTGAAGGCGGGGGCCTTCTTCCCCATCACCGCCAAGAAGGTCATCCGGGCCCAGACCATGGCCCTGGAAAACCGCATCCCCACGGTCTATCTGGTGGACTCCGCCGGGGTCTTCCTGCCCTTACAGGACGAGGTCTTCCCCGACCAGGACGACTTCGGGCGCATCTTCTACCTCAATGCCCGCATGAGCGCCCTAGGCATCCCCCAGATCTCGGCCATCATGGGGAACTGCGTGGCCGGGGGGGCCTACCTCCCGGTGATGACCGACGTCCTCATCATGACCGAGGGGAGCGGGCTTTATCTGGCGGGGCCTGCGTTGGTGAAGGCGGCCATCGGGCAGGAGGTGTCCTCGGAGGAGCTTGGGGGGGCCCGGATGCACCACGAGGTCTCGGGCACGGTGGACTTCTACGAGCCCACGGACGAGGCCGCGCTGGAGCGCATCCGCAAGCTGGCCGAGCTCTACCCGCCCCCACAGCTTGCCCCCTGGGCCGAGGGAAGGAAGGAGCCCAAAGAACCCCTTTACCCCGCGGAGGACCTCTACGGCCTGGTGGACCCCACGGGCGCGCGGCCCTACGACCTAAGGGAGGTCATCGCCCGCCTCGTGGACGGCTCGGAGTTTCTGGAGTACAAGGGGGGGTACGGGGAGACCCTGGTCACGGGCTTCGCCCGCATCGGGGGCTTCCCCGTGGGCATCGTGGGGAACCAGCGCCTCATCCTCAAGAAAAAGGGGCGGATTGAGGTGGGCGGGGTCATCTACGCCGAGGCCGCGGACAAGGCGGCCCGGTTCATCCTGGACGTGAACCAGATGGGCATCCCCCTCCTCTTCCTCCAGGACGTGACCGGGTTCATGGTGGGGAAGGAGTCCGAGCAGGCGGGGATCATCCGCCGGGGGGCCAAGCTGGTGAACGCGGTTTCCAACTCCACCGTCCCCAAGATCACCCTCATCCTGGGGGGCTCCTTCGGCGCGGGGAACTACGCCCTGGCGGGGAAGGCCTACGGGCCCCGGTTCATCTACGCCTGGCCCAGCGCCAAGTACGCGGTCATGGGCGGGGCCCAGGCGGCGAAGACCCTTTTGGAGCTGGAGGTGGAAAAGCTCAAACGCCAGGGGAAGGAGCCCTCGGACGAGGAGCTTAAAGAGCTGTACGAGCGCATCAAGGGCCGCTACGAGGAAACCTTAGACCCCCGCTACGCCGCGGCCAGGCTTTGGGTGGACGGGATCGTCCTCCCCCACGAGACCCGGAAGTGGCTCATCAAGAGCCTCGAGGCCTGCGCCCTGAACCCGGAGAGGGAGCCCTTCCGGGTGGGGGTGTTCCAGGTCTAAGCGGCGGGGCGTCCCCGCGCGGTCCGAAAAGGCGCTTGGGGGGCCCTTAAAGGAGGGCCTTCACCCCATCCGCCACGTACTGCACCGCCAAGGCGGCGAGGAGGATCCCTAAGACCCGGGTCACCACGTTGACCCCCGTGCGCCCGAGGGCCCGGCGCACCACGGAAGCCCCCCTCAGGAAGAGGTAGGCCAGGAGGAGGACCAGAAAGGCGGTGAGGAGGACGGAAAAGGCCCCGAAGGGCACCCCCCGGGCCTCCGCCCCCAGGATGAGGAGGCTCGCCAGGGCCCCGGGGCCGGCGATGAGGGGGATGGCCAGGGGGAAGACGGAGATGTCCGAGCGCGCAAGGGCCTCCTTTGCCTCCTCCTCCGTCTCCCGCTCGTGGTGGCCGAAGACCATCTCCGTGGCGATCTTGAAGAGGAGAAGCCCCCCCGCCACCTTCAGGGCCTCAAAGCTGATGCCCAGGTACTCCAGAAGCCCCCGCCCGAAGAAAAAGAAAAAGACGAGAAGCCCCCCCGCCACCAGGACCGCCTTGCGGGCGATCCGGGCCTGCTTCTCAGGGGGGTAGTGCCCCGCCAGGGCCAGAAAGACGGGCACCAGCCCCACGGGGTCCATGACCACGAAAAGGGTGACGAAGGACTTGACCAGAAACTCCACGTGTCCCCAGCGGAAAAGGCCCCTAAACCAAAAGCCCCCCGAGCTCCTCTTCTAGGGCTTCCGCGGCCTTCTCGTCCCGGGCCACCACCAAGATGGTGTCGTCCCCCGCCAAGGTGCCCACCAGGTCGTCCCGGCGCAGGCGGTCCAGGAGGAAGGCGATGCCGGAGGCGTGGCCCTCGAGGGTCTTCACCACCAGGATGTTCCCCCCCCGGTCCACGTCCCGCACGAACTCCTTGAAGCGGCGCTTAAGCTCCTCGTATACGTCCTCCTGGAGCTCAATGGGGGCCAGGGCGTACTTGTGCCGCCCCTTCCCCAGGGCCACCCGGACCAGGTGGAGCCGGGCGATGTCCCGGCTCACCGTGGCCTGGGTCACCTCAAACCCCCGCTGGCGGAGCTTTTCCACCAGCTCCTTCTGGGTGCTGATCTCCTCCTTGCTGACGATTTCCTGGATGGCGCGAAGCCGCTCTGCCCTACTGCGCATGGCCATATTCCTTCCAGAAGAGTTTAACCCAGTCCAGAATGCGGTGGGCCACCTCCCGCTTGGGCCGGCGGGAAAGCTCCTCCACCTCCCCCGTCCGGCTCAGGAGGACCACCTCGTTCTCCTCCGAGCCGAACCCCACCCCCTCCCGCCCCACGTAGTTCAGGGCGATGAGGTCCAGGTTCTTGCGCAGGAGCTTCTCCTTGGCCCGATGGAGGCCTTCCCGGGTCTCCATGGCGAAGCCCACCAGCACCCGGTTGCCCTTGTTTGCGCCCAGCTCCTTCAGGATGTCGGGGTTCGGGAGGAGGCGGAGGGTCTTCTCCTCCCCTGTTTTGGGCTCCTTGTCCCGGTGGACCTCCGCGGGGCGGTAGTCGGCCACCGCCGCGGCCATGACCACCGCCTGGAGATGGGGGTAACGCTCCAGGATGGCCGCGCGCATCTCCAGGGCGCTTTCCACCCGCACCACCTCCATCCCCCAAGGGTCTTGGAGGCAGGTGGGGCCCGAGACCAGGACCACCTCCGCCCCCCGGTCCCGGGCGGCCTCGGCCAGAGCGTAGCCCATGCGGCCGGAGGAGGGGTTGGAGAGGAAGCGCACCGGGTCCAGGTACTCCCGGGTGGGGCCGGCGGAAACCAGGAGCTTTAGGCCGGAAAGGTCCTTGGGGGTGAGAAGGGCCCGGACCCTCTCCAAAAGCTCCTCGGGCTCCAGCATCCGCCCCCACCCCTCCCCCTCCCCTTCCGCGGCCAAGGGGCCATGGCCCGGGCCGAAGAAGGCGTGGCCCAGGGCCTTAAGCCGCTCCACGTGGCCCTGGGTCTGGGGGGCGAGCCACATGGCCTCGTTCATGGCCGGGGCCCAGGCCACCCGCTTAGGCCCCGCCAGGAGGGTGGCGGAGAGGAGGTCATCCGCCAGGCCCAAGGCGGCCTTGGCCAGGGCGTCCGCGGTGGCCGGGGCCACCAGGACCAGATCGGCGAAGCGGGCCAGGTCGATGTGCAAGGCCCGCCCGTCCGGCCGGAACCAGGCCTCCTCCGTGGCCACCTCCCCCCCCGCGGCCACCGCCAGGGAAAGGGGGGTGACGAACTCCAAGGCCCTGGGGGTGGCGAGGACCCGCACCTCGTGCCCCGCCCGCTTGAGGAGGCGCAGGAGGTGGGGGGCCTTTATGGCGGCCACCCCCCCGGTGACGGCCACCAGGACCCGGGCCATGCTAGGCCCCTTCCGCCTCTACGGGGTAGAGCTTGTCCAGCTCCTTCTGGAGCCGGTCCTCGTCCAAAAGGCCTTCCCCGAAGACCAGCCGGCCGGTGAGGAGCTCCTTCATGGCCCAGGTCACGGGGTTGGGGTCGTCAAAGACCCCTTCCAGGGTGCGCATCTTAGGCCTTTCCTCCGGGGCGAGGACGGTGTTTTTGAAGCGGTAGCGCAAAAGCTGCTGGGCCCGTTTGGCCACCACCACCGTGAGCCGGTACTTGGAATCCACCATGCCAAACAGCTTGTCAATGCCCGGTTCCGCCATGGCTCCTCCTTAGGATCTCGTCCAGTTCCTCTTCCAAAAGGGGGTCCTTGCGCAGGGCCTCCTCCAGGTGGGCCTGCATCCTGGGGGTCCTTCGCCTTTCGGCGGTGAGGATGGCCAGGAAATCCCCCACCGCCTTTTCCAGCACATCGTTCACCACCACGTAGTCAAAGAGGTGGGCGTTTCGGATCTCCTCCTCCGCCCGGGCCAGGCGCTTGGCGATCTTCTCCGGGGGGTCCTGGCCCCGGAGGACCAGGCGCCTTTTGAGCTCGGAGAGGGAGGGGGGAAGGAGGAAGATGAGGATGGCCTCCGGCACCTTTGCCTTCACCTGCAGGGCCCCCTGGACCTCAATCTCCAAAAGGACGTCCTCCCCGCGGGCAAGGGCCCGCTCCACGGGGGCCTTGGGGGTGCCGTAGAGGTGGCCCACGTACTCTGCGTACTCCAGAAAGCCGTCCTCGGCGATGAGCCGCTCAAAGGCGGGCCGGTCCACGAAGTAGTAGTCCACCCCGTGCCGCTCCCCCGGGCGGGGGGGGCGGGTGGTCATGGAGATGGAGTAGAAGAGGCGGGTGCGCTCCAGCACCTTGGCCCGCACCGTGCCCTTGCCCACCCCGCTGGCCCCGGTCATGACGAAGAGGCGGCCCCGCATACCCTTCACCCCGGGAGGATACCAGACCCCCCTCCATCCGGGCAAGGATTTTTGTGATCTGGGCACCTTCTTCCCGTGGTAGGCTTAGGGGCGTGGCTTGGTATCAAGGCGCCTTTTTCTACCAGATCTTTCCCGACCGCTTCTTCCGCGCTGGACCCCCCGCACCCCCCGCCCCCACGGGGCCCTTAGAGCCCTGGGAGGCGCCCCCCACCCTAAGGGGGTTCAAGGGGGGGACGCTCTTTGGTGTGGCGGAGAAGCTCCCCTACCTCCTGGAGTTAGGGGTGGAGGCCATCTACCTGAACCCCGTCTTCGCCTCCACCGCCAACCACCGCTACCATACCGTGGACTACTTCCAGGTGGACCCCCTTCTCGGGGGGAACGGGGCCTTAAGGCACCTTTTGGAGGTGGCCCACGCCCACGGGGTGAGGGTCATCCTGGACGGGGTCTTCAACCACACGGGCCGGGGGTTTTTCGCCTTCCAGCACCTTCTGGAAAACGGGCCGGAAAGCCCCTACCGGGACTGGTACTACGTGAAGGGCTTTCCCCTAAACGCCTACGGGAGCTCCCCCAACTACGAGGCCTGGTGGGGGAACCCCGAGCTTCCCAAGCTCAAGGTGGAAACCCCCGAGGTGCGGGCCTACCTCCTTAAGGTGGCCGAGCACTGGATCCGCTTCGGGGCGGACGGCTGGCGGCTGGACGTGCCCAACGAGATTCAGGACCTCGAGTTCTGGCGGGAGTTCCGCAGGCGGGTCAAGGGGGCAAACCCCGAGGCCTACATCGTAGGGGAGATCTGGGAGGAGGCCGACCTTTGGCTAAGGGGGGACCTCTTTGACGCCACCATGAACTACCCCCTGGGGCGGGCCGTCCTGGGCTTCGTGGGGGGGGAGGCCCTGGACCGGGAGCTCGCCACCCGCTCGGGGCTTGGGCGGATAGAGCCCCTCCAGGCCCTGGCCTTCAGCCACCGCCTCGAGGACCTCTTCCGCCGCTACCCCTGGGAGGCGGTCACCGCCCAGATGAACCTCCTCACCTCCCACGACACCCCCCGCCTCCTCACCCTCCTCCGGGGGGAGGTGGCCCGGGCCAGGCTCGCCCTTTCCCTCCTCTTCCTCCTCCCCGGCAACCCCACGGTCTACTACGGGGAGGAGATCGGCATGGAAGGGGGCCATGACCCCGAAAACCGGGGAGGGATGGTGTGGGACGAGGCCCGCTGGAAGGGGGAGATCCGGGAGGCCATAAGGCGCATGGCCGCCCTCAGGAAGGCCCACCCCCTCTTGAAGAGCGCCCCCTACACCCGCATCTACGCCCAAGACGGCCACCTGGCCTTCGCCCGGGGACCCTACCTGGTGGTGGTGAACGCCACGGACAGGCCCTTCCTCCAGGACCTCCCCCTCCACGGCCACTTCCCCCGGGGTGGGGCGGCGGTGGACCTCCTCTCGGGGGCGGTCTGCCACCCCCAAGGAGGAAGGCTTTGCGGCCCGGAGCTTCCCCCCTTTTCCCTAGCGGTCTGGCAGGAGGTGTAGGCCCTCAAACCGGAGGAGCCAGGCCTTAAGCCCTTCCTGCCCGGCGAAGCCCCCAAGGCGGCCGTCCGCGTGGACCACCCGGTGGGCGGGGACCAGGAGGAAAAAGGGCGAGGCCCTGAGGGCCGCCCCCACGGCCCTAGGGGCAAGGCCCAGGGCCCGGGCCACGGCCCCGTAGCTTTCCGTCTTGCCGTAAGGGATCCTGCGGGTCCACTCGTACACCGCCACCCGGGCCGGGGAAAGGCCGGTGTAGTCCAGGGGGAGGTCCAGGAAGTCGGGCCTTTCCCCCTGGAAGTAGCGGGCCACCGCCTCCGCCACCCTTTCCGCCAGGGGGCCTTCCGCCTCCCGGCCCTGGGGGAAAAGGGTGGGGACGAGGCGGCGCACCCCCAAGGGGGTGGTCTCTAGCCAAAGGGGGCCGATGGGGGTGGGGAGGAGCATCAGGGAAGGCCGGCCCGGACCACCAGGTCGGAGAGGAAGGTCCCCGGGAAGTAGTGGCCCAGGATCTCCCGAAACTCAAAGCCCCGCTCCGCCATGCCCTTGGCCCCCCACTGGCTCATCCCCACCCCGTGCCCGGCCCCCCGGCCCAAGGCCCGCCAGCCCTCAAAGCGCACCAGGGCCGAGGGGAGGCCCATGGCCCGCACCACCCGCTGGGCCAGGGGGCCTTCCACCACCACCCCCAGGGCGGAAAGCCGCCCCACCCGCCCCGAGGGGGTGAGGGCCAGGACCTCCGGGGGCTCGAGGGTGCGGGGGGCGAGGCCGTAGGCCCGGAGGGCGGCCGCCACCCTTTCCGGGGTGAGGTCCACCGTCCACCGGCTTTTAGGCCCATCGGAAAAGGGGTCTTCCCGGGGGCGAAGGTAGGGAAGGGCCTTCTGGAAGACCTCCTCGCTCCCCGCGGTCATGCCCCCGGAGTCCGCGTGGTACAGGGCGGAGATGGCCCTCCCCCCGTAGCTCACCACCAGGCCCCGGGTGGCGAGGACCGCCTCCTTGTGCCTGGGGGTTTCCGCGGAGAGGCCCCGGTAGACCTGGCAGGCCTCCGTGGCGCAGAGGTCGTAGGGGGCGGAGGGGCTTAGGCGGTTCACCGCGAAGGTGCGGGCCAAAACGGCCTGGGCCTTCAGGGCCTCCAGGGGGAAGGAGGGGGGCATCTCCCCGGGGAGGACCCCGAGGAGGTAGTCCTCCAGGTCCACGGCGTTCACCGCCATCACCTTCTCCCCTTGAGGGAGGAGGAGGAGCCCGCCCCGGTAGGGGGTGCCGTCCAGGGCGAAGGTGGGGCCGGGGTGAAGGAAGCTCGGGAAGAGCCTCCCGTCCACCACCACCCCGCCCTCCACCCCCTTGGCCAGAACCCGCCCCGAGGGCAGGTCCAGGCGGAGGGCCTCCCCCAGGGGCACCTCCTTGAGGAGGACCCGCAGGGTGAGGCCCTGGGCCAAGGCCCAGGGGAGGAGAAGGAGGAGGGCCAGGAGGCGCTTCATAGACCTTGGGTCTAGCCTACCCCGCCCGGGCCCTAGAGGTAAAGGAGGGCCCGCCCCAAAGCCGGGGCCTCCTCCAGGCGCTTTAGGGCCACGGGGTGGCGGAGGGCGTACTGGAGAAAGGGGAAGACCCGCTCCTGGGGAAGGCCCAAGGGGAGGAGGTGGCGCTTAAGCCGCTCCAGATGGGCCCAAAGGACCCCGTCCCCCTGGAGCCTGGCCCTTAGGGCCTTCCGGAGAAGCCGCTCCCCCTCTCCCCCCAGGCGGGCCCGGAAGCGGAGGAGGGGGCGCTTTAGGGTAGGGTCCAGGGCTCCCGCCTCCTCCGCCAGGGCCTCGGCCTCGGAGAGGAGGCGGCGGAGGCGCTCCTCAAAGCGGGCGAAGGCCTGAAGCCGCCCCCCCACGGCCCTCAAGAAGGCCCCCTCCCCCTCCTCCAAAAAGGCCCAGGGGTCTAGGCCGTACTTCCCCAGGATGCGGGCCACCGGGGGCTCCAGTACCAGGGCCCTAAGCCTCTGGAACAGGGCGGGCATGGAGAGGCCATAGAGGGCGTACACCTCGGAAAGCTCGGCCACGTAGCGGAGCTCGTTGGGCCCCACCACGAACCCCGCGGTGGGGAGGACCAGGTCCTGGAACACCGGCCTGAGCCCCGCGGCGGGGGTGAGGCGGGAAGGGTCCGCCTGGGCCAGCTCCCAGAGGGCCTTGCGGGTGTAGGTGCGCACCCCGTCGGTGAAAAGCCCCCCCTGGTAGTGGAGGAGGCGGCGGGCATCGGTTTCCAGGAAGAGGTTGGTGGCCCCCGGCTTGCGCATCAGGGCGGGCTTTTCCCCTAAGGCCCTAAGGCGCTCCGCCTCCCGGTTGATGGCCTGGGCGCTCCCCAAAGGGTCTTCCAGCTCCCGCTCCAGGGCGGGGAGGAAGAGGGGGGCAAGCTCGGGGGCCATGGGGTCAAAGGGGAGGAGGCCCCGCTCCCCCAGGAAGGCCAGGAGGACCCGGGCGAAGAACTCCGAAAGGGTCTCGGCCTCCAGGGCCCAGGCCACCCGCTCCTCCTCCGCCCAAGGGCCCAGGAAGGCCCGCAGGGCCTCCCGGTAGGGGGCCAGGGGAAGGCGCCCCGCGGGCAGGGGGGGAAGGGGAAGGGAGAGGGTTTCGAGGCGCTCCTCCCGGAGGAGGTGGAGGTGGCGCACCTCCTCCACGTCGTGGTCCTGGGAGGCAATCCAGAAGACCCCCGCCGCCCCCACCCCCTCCGCCAGGCGCAGGGCGGTGTGGGCCTTGTAGAAGGTGAGGGCGGGGCCGCCCAAAAGCCCCGCCTGCTGGCCCGCCACCACCGCGCCCACCTCCAGGCGCCTAAGGGCCTCCAGGACCGAGGAAGGCGCCCCCAGGCGGCGGAGGTAGGCGGAAAAGGCGGGAAGGAGCCCCGGGTGGCCCCTCCGCCCCAGGCGGGCCCGTAGGGCCTCTTCCCCCGAGGGCAGGCCAAGGCGAGCGGCGAGGTCCTGCATGCTACAAACCTTATAGCGCCTCCGCCAACCGGGCAAGGGCCTCCCGGTCCTTGATCTCCAGCCGGCGGTAGCCCAGGTCCAATACCCCCGCCAAGGCCCACTCCCCCAGGAGCTTGGTCACCGTCTCCCGGGTGGCCCCCACCATGCGGGCCAGGTCCTGGTGGGAGAAGAGGACCTCCCCCTCCGCCCCCAGGCGGAGGAGGAGGCGGGCCAGGCGCTGGGCCACGGGGAAGCGGAGCTCAAAGAAGCGCGCCTCCATGGCTTTGAGGCGTTTATAAAGGGCTTCCAGCAGAAAGGCGTTCACCTCGGGGAAGCGGGCCCTTAGGGCCTCCACCTCCTTCCTCTCCCCGAAGAGGAGCTCGGTGTAGGCCAGGGCCTGGGCGGAAAGGCCCCGGCGAAGCCCCCCCACCAGGGCCTCCTCCCCGAAGAGGTCCCCCGGGCCGAGAAGGCTCAAGGTGAGGCCTTCCCCCTCCTCGGCGTGGAGCCAGACCAGGCCCTGCCGCACCAGGTAGACCCCGTCCGCGGGGTCCCCCTCCCGGTAGAGGACCTCCCCCCGCCGCACCCGAAGGGGCTGGAAGACCCGGGCCGCCTCCCGCCTGGCCTCGAGGCCCAAACCCTGGAACATACCCCACAGTCTATAGGAAAGGGGGGTGGGGGGAGGGCGGGAGGAGGCCCCGGGCCTCCGCCTCCTGGAAGAAGCGCCGCACCGCCTCCTCCCCTTCCGCCCCCACGTCCAGGCTGAAGGGGTTCACATAGGTATGCACATGGGCCCAGATGACCTCCTCGGAAAGCTCCTGGGCGTGGGCCTTGAGGTACGGGAGGACCTCCTCCGGGTGGGCCCAGGCGTACTCCAGGCTGGCCCTTACCGCAAGGTCCAGGGCCCGGATGAGGTCCTCCCCCAGGTCCCGCCGGGCCAGGATGGCCCCCAAGGGGAGGGGAAGGCCCGTCTCCCCTTCCCACCACTCCCCTAGGTCCACCACCTTGGCGAGGCCGTACTGGGGGTAGGTGAAGCGGCTTTCGTGGATGATGAGCCCCGCCTCCACCGCTCCCTCCGCCACCAGGGGCAGGATCCGGTCGTAGCGCACCTCCACCGGCTCAAACCCCTCCCCGTAAAGGGAAAGGAGGAGGAAGGCGGTGGTGTTCCGCCCGGGGATGGCCACACGGGCCCCCTTTAGGCTCCGAAGGGGCCCCCTGGCCACCACTAGAGGCCCCACCCCCCGGCCCAAGGCCCCCCCGCTCCGTAGGGCCACGTACCGGTCCCGCACCCGGCCGAAGGCCGCGTAGGAGAGCTTAGTAAGGGGAAGCCGCCCTTCCAGGGCCCAGCGGTTTAGGGTTTCCACGTCCTCCAAGACGGGCTCCACGGGGACGGGGCTTGGCACCAGGCCGTGCACCAGGGCGTAGAAGATGAAGGTGTCGTTGGGGCAGGGAGAAAAACCGAACTCCATGCCCCTACTGTACCCCCTTGAGGGCCCGCTTGAAGACCTCGGGGGCGAAGTCCTTGAGGGCCCTTAAGAACCCCGTCACCCCGCGGGCCCGCCCGGGGATGATGTAGACCGGCACCCCCAAGGCCTCCGCCTGGGCCCGCACCGGCTCGGAAAGGTCGTGCCCCACGTAGCTGGAGACGATCATGAGGCCGTGGGCCTTCTCCAGGCGGGTCTGGATGCGCCTCAAGGACTCCCGCCCCACGCCCACGCTGTCCGCGTCAAACCAGTCCACCCTTAGCCCCCGCTCCTCCAGGAAGGGGAGGAGGCGGCTGCGGAGCTGGGTGTGCCCCCCCACCACCAAAAGGTGCTCCCCGTGGAAGCGGGGGAGGTCCTCCTCCAGAAGCTCCCTGGGGGCCTCGGGCAGGGGGCGGGCCTCCTCCCCCAAGGCCTTTAGGCCCTCCCGCACCGCCTTTAGCTCCTCCAGGTAGAGGGCCAGGCTCTCGTCCTGGGGCCTCAGGAAGAGGAGGTTTTTCAGGATCTCCCGGGCCAGGTCCAGGTCCTTTTCCCGGTAGAAGGCCACCTCCAGGGCCTTCTGCCAGGCCTCCGCCGCCTTGGCCCAGGCCCCCTTGCGCTCGTAGAGCTCCGCCAGGTCAAAGAGGACCTCCAGGGCCTGGGGGCGGCTTTGCAGCTCGGAAAGGAGCAGGGCCTCCGCCTCGCCAAGCCGCCCCGCCCCGTAGAGGGCCGCCAGGTACTGGCCCCGCACCGCCTCGGCCTCGAGGCTCTCCCGGAAGGAGCGGGAAAGCCGGTAGGCCAGGGCGAGGAGCTCCAAGGGGGGGTGGGGGGTCTTGGCCAGGGCCCCGTAGAGGACGCTGAAGGCGGCCCAGGGGCCCTCCAGCCGTTCCAGGAGCGTTAAAAGCCCCAAGAGGTCCTCCTCCTCCACCGCCCCAAGCCCCGCGTCCCGGGCCCGGGAGAGGAGCTCCCGGGCCAGCACCTCCTCCCCCCCCTCCAGGGCCTCCTGGGCCAGGCGGAAGAGGAAGGGGGCGGGGTAGGCCCTTAGGGCGTGGGCCCGCTTGTGGTCCCCCAAGACCTCCTTGAGGGGGCGCCTCAGGGCCCTTTTCACCTGGGCCAGGTGGTGGTAGGCCAGGCCCGCCACCTCCCCTTCCCCCCGGCCCGCCGCCTTTTCCAGGAGGTAAAGGGCCTCCCGGTAGCGCCCCTCCCTTTCCCGGAGCATCCCCAGGAGGAGGAGGGCCTCCGGGGTTTCGGCGCGGGCCAGGGCTTCGGTGAGGTAGGGCTCCACCCCCTTAAGGTCCTCCTGGCCCCGAAGCTCCAGGGGGCTCCGGACCCTAAGGGCGGAAAGGGCCAGGCCCAAGAAACCCTCGGGCTCGTCCAGGTCGGCCAGGCGGCGGGCGTAGCGCTCCGCCCGGGCGAAAAGCCCCTGAAGGAGGGCCGCCCTAAGCCCAAGCCGGAGGATCTCCCGGGTGAGGAGCCTAGGGGAGAGGTCCTCCACGAACTCCGCCCGGCGGCTCACCTCGCTCCACTCCCCTTCCCGGGCGAAGCGGCGCATGCGCTCGGCGATGCGCTCCAGGGTGTCTTGGATGTAGAGCTCCGCCTCGGGGAGGCCCGACTCCACGAACTGCCGGAGGGCGTCCGCGTAGCGCCCCAGGCCCAGGTAGGCCCGGCCCAAATAGAGCCGGTACCGCCCCCCGCGCACGGCCAGGCCCTCGAGGCGCGGCAGGGCCCGCTGGTAGTCCCCAAGCTCCACCAGGGCCAAGGCCCTGTAGTCCTCCGCCTCCTCGGAAAGGGCCTCGCGGAAGGCCTCCTCCGCCTCGGCAAAGCGGGAGAGGGCGAAGAGGGCCCGGCCCCTCAGGTACGCCGCTTCCCGGGCCCCCGGCGGGGTCTCCTCGGGGAGAAGGGCCAGGACCTCCGCGTACCGCCCGGCCTCCAGAAGGGCCCGGGCCTCCTCCAAGGGGTAACCCCCGGAGGCCAGGACGGGCACCCGCTCCTCCTGGGCCTCCTCCCGCGCCGCCTCCGCCCTTTCCAGGGCCAGGGTCTCGGGCCTGCGGGCGAGCACCAGGACGTACTCCCCCTCCCCCACCCGCTCCACCCCGTAAAAGCCCAGGCGCCTAAGGCCCTCCTCCACCCCCTCGGGGCACTTGCCCAGGAAAGGCCCGTGGCCGTAGACGAGAAGCCCCCCCGGGCGGAGGAGGCGGGCCAGGGCGGCGATGCGGGGGAAGAACTGGAAGCGGTCCCAAAACTCCTCCGGCTCCAGCCGGCCCTCCACCTCCCCCAGGTACCCCTCGGGGAAGACGGAGAGGAGCAGGAGGGTGTCAAAGGGGGGAAGCTCCGCCTCCTCCCCCCAGCCCAGGTGCCAGACCACCCCGGGCACCCGCTCCTGCCCCAGGCGGTAGGCCTCCTCCACCCCCTCCAAGGCGTGCCAGGAGAGGTCGGGCCGTTTGCTCTGGAGGTAGCCCACCAAAGCCCCCGTGAAGGGCCCCACCTCCAGCACCCGCCCCTCCACCCTTTCCGGCACCGCCTCCGCGTAGAACTCCATAAAAGGAAGGTGCATCCCGTACACCAGGGCCTCCCCCCGGGGCACCTTTAGGACCTCGCGGTAAAAACTTCGCACCGCCTCCTTCCCCCCGCCCCCCAGGTAGGCCCGCCAGGCCCGGAGGAGGGGGGCCCGCTTGGCCGGGCTTCCCACCCGCTTGGCGAGCTCCGCTTCAAACCGCCCGGGGGAAAGGGGACCCTGGACGGAAAAACGCTCCCTAAGATACGCGCGCAGCTCCTCGGGCATTTGCCGAAGAGTCTAGCAAACCCCCCGGGGGGACCGCCACCCCCCGGGGGGAAAGCCGGGCTTAGGCGGGGACCTCTACGGAGAAGAGGTCGGCGTAGCGCCGCTTGGCCCGCGCGGGGGCCCGGTGGTAGACGTAGGAGGCGAGGAGGGGGAAGGCCAGGGTGGCCTCGGCGAAGACCATCTGGGAAAGGGCCGCGTCCACCTTGCCCCAGCTTTGGGCCTCGGAGAGGGTGGAGCCCGAAAGCCCCCCGTCCCGCTCGTCGGCCACGGTGATCTGGATAGCGTACTTGTGCATCTCCACCTCGTGGCCGAGGACCTCCGCCGCCACCACGATGTCCTGGGCGAAGTTCTTGGGCACCCCGCCCCCCAGCATGACCAGGCCCGTGGTGCCGGCCTTGAGCTTGATCTCCGTGAGCTCCCGGAAGTCGGCCACGGAGTCTATGGTCACGTGGGCCTTGGGGTTTTTCACCTGGTGGTAGACCAGGCCGAAGCCCGCGGAGGAGTCGGAGAAGGCGGGGACGAAGATGGGGACCCCCTCCTCGTAGGCGGCCCGCACGATGCTCTTCTCCCCCAGGCCCCGCTCGGCCAGATACCGGCCCATGTGCCAGATGAACTCCCGGCTGGAGTAGGGGCGGGGCGGGAGGCTGTCCGCGATCTCGGCGATGGTGTAGTCCGTGTGCCGGAGCTCGGCCTCGTCAATGTAGGTGTCGTAGATGCGGTCAATCCAGAGCCGCCTTAGGGTCTCGTCGTCGGCCTTGGGGTCCCCCTGGTAGTGGCGGTGGCCCAGGGCCTCAAAGAAGTCCTGGTCCACGATGTTGGCCCCCGTGGCCACGATGGCGTCCACCAGCCCTTTGCGGATGAGGTCGTGGACGATGAGGCCCTGCCCGGCCGAGACCAGGCTCCCCGCCAGGGTGAGGATCACCGCGCAGTCGTCCTGGAGCATCTTCAGGTAGATCTCCGCCGCGCGGTGGAGGTTCCTGGCCTGGAAGGCCGTCTTGCCCATGGCCTCGAGGATGGGCCCGGCGTCGAAGGCCTTGATGTCAATGGGCTCCACGGGCGTAGAGAGGAGGGTTTTCTTATCCATCTTCGCTCCTTTCTACGCGGGGTGGGCGTCCGGCTCCCCCCTTGTGCGCCGCCTGCCTCAGGGCAGGAAGAAAAGTATACCACCCCCCGCCACCGGAGGGTAGACCTCGAGGGGGCCCTCCACCTCCTCTTCCGGCTCCACCGGCCTATCCCCCACCGCCAAAAGCCAAACCTCCTCCAGGGGGATGCCGAGCTTCCTTAGGGCCTCCAGGGGGGTTCTGGCCTCCACCTCCAGCCGCTCCCCAAAGCGCCTCAGGTCCCCGTGGAGGATCACCACCATCAGTACCCCTCCTGCACCACGTTAAGAAGGGGCTCCCCCCGGAGGTAGCGCCCCACCTGCTCCGCCAAAAACCGGGCCGCCCGGCGGGTGAAGCCCTCGGAAAGCCCGGCCACGTGGGGGGTGAGGAGCTGGGCCCTGGCCCACAGGGGGTGGCCCTCGGGGAGGGGCTCGGGGTCCGTCACGTCCAAAGCCGCCCGCACCCGGCCCGCCTCCAGGGCCTTAAGGAGGGCCTCGGTGTCCACCAGGCCGCCCCGGCCCGCGTTCACCAGGAGGGCCCCCGGCTTCATCCGCTCCAGGAAGGCCTGGTCCACTGCTTTCTGGGTCTCGGGGGTGAGGGGGAGGAGGAGGACCACCGCGTCCGCCTGGGGAAGGAGGTGGGGGAGGTCCTTGGGGGTGTAGACCCCGGGCCGGGCGTGCTTGGCCACGGGGAGGACCTCCACCCCGAAGGGCCTAAGCCTGGCCTCCACCGCCCGGCCGATGGAACCGTAGCCCAGGAGGAGGACGGTCTTGCCCTCGAGGTCCTCAAGCCGCTTCGGGGCCCAGCGCCCTTCCTTCTTTGCCTCCAGGAAGCCCGGCAGGTCCTTGAGGAGGGCCAGGAGGGCCATGACCACCCACTCCGCCACCGGGGCGTCGTGGATCCCCGAACCGTCGCAGAGGGTCACCCCCGGCGGGAGAAGGGGCAGGATCCAGTCCACCCCCGCGGAGAGGGTCTGGACCACCCGCACCTCCACCTCCGCAAACACCTTCCGCACCACCTCTTCCTGGCCGAAGGGGGGGATGAAGAGGTCCGCTCCCTTAGGCCAGGGCTCGTCCAGGAAGCGCACCTCCACCCCCTCGGGGAGGAGGGCGAAGACCTCTTCCCTAAGCCTGGGGGCTAAAATCCTCACGCCTTACCTCCATGTGCACGTCCCGCTGGCCCCGGGGCCCGGGGCTTTCCCCCACCTCCCGGAAGCCGGCCTTCAGGAAGGCCCGGCGGGCGCGGAGGTTGTGGGCAAAGGTGCGGAGGCGCACCCGCTTAAGCCCCAAGGGGCCGAAGGCGTAGGCCAAAGCCGCCCGCACCGCCTCCGTGCCGTAGCCCTGGCCCCAGCGCTCCCGCTTGAGGAGGATGCCCAGGGTGGCCTCCTCCGGGGTGAGGTTGTAGAGCTCCAGGGTGCCCACATAGGCCCCTTCCTCGTCCAGGATGACGAAGGCCAGGCGGTCCTTGCGGCGGTTCTCCGCCAATACAAAGCGCTTGAAGAGCCAAAAGGGGGTCTTTAGGGGGCTCGCCCCGTTCCACTCCGCCACCTCGGGGTCGCGAAAGGTGTCGTAAAGGCCCCGCCACTCCTCCTCGGAAAGCCCCTCGGCCATGGGCTTCAGGGTCACGCGGCCAAAGCGGGGCCAGTCCGGGCGCATGGGCTAGGGGTAAAGCCCCCGAAGGGCCCGGGCCTCCAGGACCCGGGTGGCGGCCACCACGTAGGCGGCGGTGCGCAAGGGGATCCGCTTCTCCTCCGCCACCTGCCACACCGCCTCAAAGGCGTTCCGCAGGACCTTCTCCAGGCGGGCGTTGATCTCCTCCTCGGACCAGAAGTAGGAGTTGAAGTCCTGCACCCACTCAAAGTAGCTCACCGTGACCCCGCCCGCGTTGGCGATGACATCCGGCACCACCAAAACGCCCTTTTCCTGCAGGATGTCGTCCGCGGCGGGGGTGGTGGGGCCGTTGGCCCCCTCGGCAATGATCCTGGCCTGGATGCGCCAGGCGTTGTGCTCGGTGATCTGGGCCTCGAGGGCCGCGGGGATGAGGAACTCCACGGGCAGGGCCCAGAACTCGGGGTTCGGCAGGGGCTCGGCCTTGGGGTAGCCCCGCACCCCCCCGGTCTCGGCCACGTGGCGGAGGAGGTCGTAGGGGTCTATCCCCTCCTCGCGGTAGACCGTGCCCGTGGCGTCCTGGACGGCCACCACCTTGGCCCCGTGGTCGTGGAAGATGCGGGCCGCGGCGTTCCCCACGTTGCCGAAGCCCTGGATGGCCACCCGGCTCCCCTCAATGGGGAGGCCGATCTTGGCCGCGGCCGCGGCGGCGGTGACGAAGACCCCCCGCCCGGTGGCGTCCCTCCGGCCCAGAGAGCCCCCTAGGGCGATGGGCTTCCCCGTGACCACCCCGGGCACGGTGCGGCCCACGTTCATGGAGAAGGTGTCCATCATCCAGGCCATCTCCCGCTCCCCGGTGTTCACGTCGGGGGCGGGGATGTCCCGGTCCGGGCCCAGGAGGATGCCCACTTCCGAGGTGTAGCGGCGGGTTAAGCGCTCAAGCTCCCTCACGGAAAGCTTCTTGGGGTCCACCCGGATCCCCCCCTTACCCCCCCCGTAGGGCAGGCCCACCGCGGCGTTTTTGATGGTCATCCAGGCGGCCAGGGCCATGACCTCGGAGAGGGTGACCTGGGGGTGGTAGCGCACCCCCCCCTTGGCCGGGCCGCGGGCGGTGTTGTGGTGGACCCGGTAGCCCTCAAAGTAGGCCACGGTGCCGTCGTCCAGGTGGATGGGCACGTCCACCACCAGGATGCGCTTGGGCCGCTTGAGGCTTTCCGCCAAGGGGGCAAGCCGCCCCAGGTAGGGGACCACCCGGTCCACCTGCTCCGTGAAGATGCGCCAAGGTCCGTCGTCCTTACCCAAGTAGGAAAGCGGTTCGCTCTTCATAGCTTAGGTCCTTTTAAGGGTAAACCCCCCGAAGCCTGGTGGCCTCGTCCAAACGCTTGAGGGCCAGGCAGAGCGCGGCCATGCGCAGGTCCAGGCCCCTCCCTTCCGCCTCGGAAAGCACCTCCCCCACCGTGGCCTCCACCTTGCGGGCGAAGTGCGCCTCCACCTCTTCCCGGGTCCAGAAGAACATGTTGAGGTCCTGGACCCACTCCAAATAGCTCGCCAGAAGCCCCCCGCCCCCCGTGAGGAGGTCGGGGACCACCAGCACCCCCCGCCCCAGGAGGTGGGCCTCGGCCTCCAGGGTGAGGCCGAAGTTGGCGGCCTCGAGGACCGCCTTGGCCCGCACCGCCCGCGCCCCCTCCCCGTCCAGCGCCCCCTCGTGGGCCGCCAGGACCAGGTAGTCCACGGGGAGGGCGAAGAGCTCCTCCGGGGGAAGGTCGTACTGGGGTAGGTCCCCCGTGGCCTCGTAGTGGGCGAGAACCTCCCTCACGGGAAGGCCCTCCTCCCGGTACATGGCCCCCCGCCCGGTGGAGACGGCCACCACCTTAAGGCCCAGCGCCTCCGCCTTCAGGGCGAAGCCCGCCCCCACCTGGCCGAAGCCCTGGAGGGCCACCCGGGCCCCCCGTAGGGGCAGGCCCCTCCGCTCGGCCACCTCCTTGAGCACCAGGGCCACCCCAAACCCCGCGGCCTCGTCCCGCCCCTCAGAGCCCCCCAGGGCGTGGGGCTTGCCCGTGACCACCCCGGGCACGGTGGAGCCCACGGTCATGGAGTAGGTGTCCATGATCCAGGCCATGACCTTTTGGTCCGTGCCCAGGTCCGGCCCCAGGATGTCCACGTCCGGGCCGATGAGGCCGATGAGCTCCGCGGTGTAGCGGCGGGTCAGACGCTCAAGTTCCCGCCCGGAGAGGGCCTTGGGGTCCACGGCCACGCCCCCCGCGGCCCCCCCGAAGGGGAGGTCCCACACCGCGGCCTTGAAGGTCATCCAGGCGGCCAGGCCCGCGGTCTGGCCCAGGGTCACGCGGGGGTGGTAGCGCACCCCCCCCTTGGCGGGCCCCCGGGCGATGTCGTGCACCACCCTAAAGCCCTGGAAAAAGCGCACCTTCCCGTCGTCCATCACCACGGGCAGGGAAACGGTGACGAGCCTCTTGGGGTGGGCCAGGTACTCGAGGGTGGTGGGGTGCACCTGCCCTACCTTGAGGGCCCGCTCCAGCCACTCCAAATACACGTCCCAAAGCCCCGGGTCCTCCGGGGGCCGGTAGGCGGGGATTCCCATAGCATCACCGCTAAGGATTATACGCCCCCCAAAGGGGACCCCTGTCCTTGGGGCGACGAGGGGTCCCCTGCCGCGAGGACTCCTTAAAACCCCAGCACCTCCCCCCAGGGGGTGGGGGCCTTGGGGCTGATGTAGCCGGTGTCCATCTGCGCAAGCTGCAGCCGGCCCGAGTACTCCTCGTTCACCGCGTGCCAGTAGGTGTACTCCTCTATGACCCAGATCCCCGACTCCCGGGCCCCGTTGCCGCTGGCCTTCACCCCGCCGAAGGGCAGGTGGGCCTCCGCCCCCACGGTGGTGTTGTTGATGCTGGTCATCCCCGCCCGGATGCCCACCTTGAAGAGGTAGGCCCAGTGGCGGTGGTTGGTGTAGATGGCGCTGGAAAGGCCGTAGGGGGTGCTGTTGGCCACCCGGATGGCCTCCTCAATCCCGTCCACCTTCACCAGGTTGATGGTGGGGCCGAAGATCTCCTCCTCAAACTGGCGCATCCCCGGCCGGGCCTCCCAGACCGTGGGCCAGCCAAAAAGCCCCGCCTCGGGGTCCCCCAGGAAATGGGGGTAGGGGTTCTCCCGGGTGATCCGCCCCCGGCCATAGAGGAGGACCGCCCCCTCCTTCTCCCCCCAGGCGTAGTGCTCCAGCCAGCGCTCAAAAAGCCTTTCGTTGATGAAGGGGCCGTAGGTCACCTCGGGGTGGAGGAGGGGGTTGCCCACCCAGGTGGCCTCCACCCTCTCCAGGAAGCGTCTTTTGAACTCCTCGTAGATGGGGGCGTCCACCAGGATGTTCCCCGCGGAGGTGCACCGCTGGCCCCCGGTGGCGAAGGCGCTCCACCAGGCCCCCTCCACCGCCAGGTCCAGATCGGCGTCCCGCATGACCACCAGGGGGTTCTTTCCGCCGAGCTCGAGGGTGGGCCTTATGAGGTTCCGCCCCGCCACCTCCCCGATCCAGCGCCCCACCTTGGTGCTCCCGGTGAAGGCGAACTTCTGGAAAAGCCCCTCGTCCATGAGCTCCACCAGCCACTGGCCCGTGGAGTCCTTCCCGCCGCCAAAGACCAGGTTGATGACCCCAGGGGGCAGGCCCGCCTCCTCAAAGAGCTTCACGAAGAGGTAGGAGAGGGTGGGGGAGTCGTCGGAGGGCTTCCAGACCACCGCGTTCCCGGTGAGGACCGCAGGGATGAGCTTCCAGCTGGGTACGGCGATGGGGAAGTTGCCCGCGGTGATCATCCCCACCACCCCGAGGGGCCTGCGGAAGGTGAAGAGCTCCTTGTCCCGCATCTCGCTGGGCACGGTCTGGCCGTAGAGCCTCCGCCCTTCCGAGGCGAAGAAGACCGCGGTGTCTATGGCCTCCTGCACGTCCCCCGCGGCCTCCTTGGGGGTCTTCCCCACCTCCCGCACCATGAGCCGGGTGAGGGTGGGCTTTTCCCGCTCCAGGATCTTGGCCAGGTTGAAGAGGACCTGGCCCCGGATGGGGGCCGGGGTGCGGGACCAGGCCTCAAAGGCCTCCCGCGCCGCCAGGGCGGCCCGCCTCAGGGTGTCCTTGGTGCCTTCGGGGAAGCGGGCGATGAGGTCTTCCCGGTCCGAAGGGTTTCTCCGCTCCAGGACCTGCCCCTCAAAGACCTCCTCCCCGGCGATGAGGTGCCCGAACTCCAGGGCGTTGCCGTACTTGCTGGGAAAAGCTTGCATGACTGACCTCCGGAAAGAATTCTACCCCGGTATAGTCGGGGCATGCCCCCCCACCGGGACCCCTTGGTCTACCTCCCTCCCCTCCTCTGGGCCCTGAACGTGGTGGCCTCGAGGGCCGCCATGCGGGAGATCCCCCCGGAGTGGGGGTCTTTCCTGCGCTTCGCCCTGGCGGTGGTCCTCTTCCTCCCCCTCCTCCGGCGCCTGCCCCCCTTGAGGCCCTGGGGGGAGACCCTGTTCCTCGCGGTGAGCGGGGTGGCCCTTTTCAACCTGGTCTTCTTCTCCGG